>NZ_KE384603.1:67156-77452 GCF_000426905.1 Dolichospermum circinale AWQC131C | reverse complement strand
GGGAACAGGGAACAGGGAACAGGGAACAGGGAACAGGGAACAGGGAACAGGGAACAGGTTTTGAGCAACTTTACTTTTCCTTACTTGTGTCGTTTTTTCCGTTCACCTACTTACCAATTACCCATTACCCATTACCCATTACCAATTACCCATTACCCATTACCTATCAAATTGTATCGGGGAATAGTAACTTTAAATATTGTTCCCTGATTTAGTTTGCTTTCTAGGGTAATTTTCCCTTGATGTTGATCAACGCATTTTTTAACTATTGCTAAACCTAAGCCTGTACCGGAAATATTACCAACATTAGAACCACGATAAAAAGAAGCAAATAAATTAACTTGATCTGTTTCAGAAATACCAATACCATAATCTTGAACGATAAAAACTATCTGTTTATCGGTGATATTCAAGCTGAAACTAACTGTACTACTTCCAGGAGAATATTTTATAGCATTAGTCAGCAAATTTGTGAGAACTTGACGGATGATTTTCGGATCAAATTCTGCAAATAAGGTATGGTCTAAAATTAGTTGGGTGCTATTTAAAGAAAAATCTATTACATGACTGTAGCTAGTTCCTTGTATTTCTCTTATGAGACGACGACAAAAATCAATAATATCTAATGTTTCTGGTTTAAACTCTATTTTCTCAGTTTCAACACTGTTGATCATCAGAACATCATCTAGTAGTTGAACAGTATACTTGATCGTTTTTTGGATCGTTTCTAAATGTCCCTGTTTTTTTTCAGCGTTGAGACGATCGCCAAAAGTTTGTAAAATCCCTGTAGATGAGGAAATAATAGCTAACGGTGTGCGAAATTCATGGGAAACCATAGAAACAAAACGCGATCGCATTGCGCTGATTTCTTTTTCTTGTTTGAGAGACTTTTGTAATTTCTCAAATAAATCTGCTTGTTGAATAGCTATTGCTAATTGATTGGCTATTTGTTGCAATAATTCGGCTTCAGATTCTTCCCAAATACGTTTTTCACCACAAGCATGAACAACCAGCACCCCCCAAAGTTTATTATGAGGATGATTTACCCAGCGCCCGTTTTCATTTTCTACCAAATCCTGCAAAATAGGAGCGACAATTTTAGATCTAATATTTCCTTGTCGAGAATAAGCTTTCAAGCAATCTGTCCAAATATCATCCATCACGTCGAGAACAATGCGCGGTTTTCCTTGCCAATAGTATTCTAAAATATCTTGTGACCATTTTTCATCTTCCCAATAACTATCTTTAAAAGTCATATAACCGTTAGCAACAGATTCTTCCACAATTTGACTTTTACCATCAGGAAATAGACGAAAGACAATCACCCTCTCAGCCTGGGTCAATTCTTGCACTTTAGCAGTAATAGTAGTTAAAATATGATTTAAATTCAGACTAGAGCGAATTTCTTGAGTGATATCTTGAATGGCTCTTTGTCGTTGTAGTTGCAGGTAAATTTCAACTTCAGCTTGCTTTCTAATTATTAATTCTGACTGTACTTGTTCATATAGCATAGATTGTTTAATGGCGATCGCTAATTGGTTCGCTATTTGTTGGACAAGTTCAATTTCAAAATCTTCCCAGTGACGAGGTTGGGAACATTGATGAATACACAACAAACCCCATAAATTTTTTCCCTGGATTAATGGTACAACTAAATTTGCTTTCACCTGAAATTGTGCTAAAATGTCTCGATGACAATCTGCGAGTCCCGCATTGTCAATATCATCTACTATTTGCATTCTCCCTGCTGCATAGTCGGGAGAAAATTTTTCACCAAAACATTGATCATGAACTTTCATTTCTAGGGCAGATATAAACCCAGGAACTACAGATTCTGAGACAAATTCACCATAATTAAAATTACTAACCGGATCAAATTTAAAAATTCCCACCCTGTCAGCATTCATTAATTGTCGTATTTCTGCCGCAGCCGTATTAAAAATAGTATGTAAATCGAGGGACTGACGAATGCGTTGGGTTGTCTCCCTGAGTAAATGTTCTCTTTCTGCTTGCTGCTTAATTTTTTGTTCTGCTTGTTTCCATTCCGTAATATCTCTATTCACCCCAATCACTCGTTCTGCTTTTCCCTGGGAATCACGCTTAATAATGCCGTAAGATTGCAGAACACGAATTTTACCATCTGGTAAAACTATTCTAAAATCCATCTCAAATTCCTCACCATCTTTGAGCTTATGTTGTAGAATTTCATTAACTCTGACTGCATCCTCTGGATGTAATGCCGTTTGCAAAATTTCCATACCATCTTTATATTCCAATGGGTTGACCCCATAGAGTTCATACATCTTCTTGTCCCAAATTGTATGATTATTGTCGAGATCCCATTCCCAAATAGCAATTTTTGCAGCTTTGATTGCTAATTCTAAACGACTGGATAGGTTTTGCAGTTGTACTGTGCGTTTCTGTACTCTCGCTTCTAGTTTTTGATTAAATTGAGACAACTGATTTAAAGTTGCTTGTAATTCCTCTTCTTTTCGCACTAGTTGAGTGATATCAGTATTTGCACCAGATACTCGCACCGCTTTTCCAGTTTCGTCCCGGAGAATATAACTTCTACAGTTAATGAAGATATAATATTCTTGTTTATGTCGCAGCCGAAACTTTGACTCAATAAACTCTATATTTTTATCATCTAATGCTTGATTGAAGTTGCCACGGATAGGATCTATATCCTCTGGGTGCATAAAATTCTCCCAGAAGCTTTCAGATTTGAGATAAAGTTCTTCATGTTTATAACCCAGCAGGGAAAACCAACGAGCGGAATAATAAATAGTATCGTCTAGAATATCCCAATCCCACCAAGCATCATTTGAACCCTTGAGAACTAGAGATAATCTTTGTTGTAGTTTTTCTGATTTTTGGAATAATTTAGATAATTTTTCCTCTGAATTTTTGCGAACAGTAATATCAACTATAGCTCCAATCACAACGACAATCTCACCTTGATCATCTAAAACTACTTGATTGCGATCTTCAACCCAAATGTAATTACCATCTTTACGTCGCAGACGATATTCTGTGGACAAAGGACTTTTCTGAGCTAGGTTTTTTTGAATCAAAGAATATAGTCTGTCTCGATCTTCTGGATAAACTATATCCATAAATTCAGCTAAATTTCTCGGACATTCTGAATATGAATAACCCAAAACTTCTTCCATATTAGCTGCCCAAACGGGAGCATCCTTGAGTAAATTATATTCATACATAATTTGTCCACTAGCTGTACTTGCTAATTCATAGCGATTTTTCCATATTTTCAATTCTGCTAACTGTTGTTTAATTAATTCTTCTGCTTGTTGTCGTTGATGAATTTCAATTTGTGTCTGTTGATAAATATTTGCTTGTTGAATCGCAATTGCGACTCGCAGTGATATTTGTTGTACCAATTCGATTTCCTCAAGTTCCCAATTGTGGGGAATATCGCGGTAACTTGCTAACATTAGTCCCCAGAGTTGATTTTCAACAATTAACGGAGATAATAGTTTACCGCGAATATCAAGGTCCTTTAACATCTGCTGATGACACTGAGTTATGGATTCAGTGTTAATGTCATTAATTACCCGAATTTGCCCTTGACGGTAAAGTTCAAGCCATTCTGGACTGATACAGGGATCATGTACTTCTTGATGAAGAACTGAATGTCCACCAGCAACAATTGCTTCAGCGATAACTTGACCACGAAAATCACCACTGAATTGGTAAACAATCACGCGATCGCAGTTTAATAGCGATCGCACTCCTACAACTGTGTTGTTGAGAATCTCTTGTAAATCTAGAGATGAATAAATTTGCGTAGCAATTTGATTAATTAATTTTTCTTGTTCTGCTTTTCTTCTCAGTTTAATAGTGCGCTCTTCTATTTGCTTTTCTAACTCAAGAGTACGATTTCCTAGCAGTTGTATTTTCTCTGTTTCTAGTTGTAATACTTTTTCTTGTAACACTGCTGTTAGTTTATATAATTCCCAAGGATTAAGGGCTTCTAAAATACTGCTGTGGGTAACGATACCTACTAGTTCCCCTTTGCTTCCTGTCACTGCTAAACGCTGAATAAATCGCTGTTCCATTATTTGCTGCACATTCCACAGAGATTCATCAACAGTCACGCAGAAAACAGGTGTACTCATGACAGTTTGTGCTAAACAGGTGTCAAAATTCACGCTTAAAGCTTTAAGCTGTACAATATCATGCTCTGTCACCATACCCAGAGGAATTGTTAAAGATGCTTGTGTTTCTACAATCATCACCGAACTGACTTGATTTTCTGTCATTAAGCGAGCGATCTCTAATATAGAAACATTAGCAGGCGCACATAAGACATTGGTAGTCATGACCTCATGAACCAACCGCAAGCGCAACAAGTCTACAGGACGAAGTATCTGCCGTAAAATTTCGTAAGTCAGCAGTCCCACCAGTTGATTTTCCTCATCAACTAGTGGTAAATGACGAATGCGGTGGTGTTGAAGGAGATTTAGGGTAAAAAACAGGTCTGTAAATTTTGACTCCTGCAAGGTGATTACAGGATGAGTCATAACCTCACGGAGGGCTAAATCTTCCAGGTTTGGCCTTTGGGCGCTGATTTCAACCACATCCTGTTGCGTAAAGATGCCTACTGGACGATTATTTTCCACAATTAGGACACAACTGCAACAGGCTTGAATTTGTAAATGTTCTAGATAGTTATTAGCGGAATGTGGGATAGAACAAACTGCTGGTACGGTCAGCCATAGGGGGTTTGCTGCTATTCCACTCATTTGCACTACAGCCTCTCTAACTGTTGTATCAGCAGTTGCTAGTAATGGGTTATAAATAATAGCTGACTTTAATTCCGTTGCACTGATAGCATTTACAGGTATCAACATTCAAGTTTATCTATTTGGTTTGTATAAATTACAGTTAATTTACTAATTTTACAATAGCTTACTCGTTTTGATCTGCCATAGGTTAGATAGTTTTACGACTCAATGTTAGCACAGATGATTATCTTCGACTATATCTGACTATTATTTTCGTTATTTAAACCGAATATTAAACCATACTTCACTATACTTCATTCTCATGCTTGTGGGGTGGGCATCCCTGCCCGCCCTAGTATATAAATTAGGCACACCCGCCTTAGTATATAAATTAGGCACATCTGCCCTAGTATATAAATTAAGTATCCCTGCCCCAGTATATAAATTAGGCACACCTGCCCACACCTGCCCTAGTATATAAATTAGGCACACTTACCCAACTTAATGTATAAATATTCATAGAGTTTCCAAGTAGCTTAAAAGGTCTGCCATTTCCTGGACATTGGGTTGGAATTTTGGCATGGGGGGCGTTTCCCCACTAGTTACTTGACGAATTAGTCCATAGCGGGATTTGTATTTAGAGATTTCATGTAGAGTTGGACCGACTAGTCCATTTGCTTCTAAACCATGACAGCCAGCGCAGTTGATTTGGAAAATAGCTTTTCCTTGTACTGGGTTTCCCTGAAGGGAGAGAACACTTTTAACATAAGGATCAGAGGCTTGCACTATCTCAATCCCAAACAGGACTAAAGGCAGGGTTATCAGCATCGCTATAGTAAAGATAACGATCTGTTGAATCAGGGTTTCAGGTTTTATCAGATGGTTATCCAAAAGAGTTGCTTCTACAGTCTTCAAGTTTTCATTGCCTACACATAGCTTAAAATTTATTGACTGTGTTCGCAAGTACATAAGATGATTTTTATATAGTATTTAGATTTAAGACTGCTATGGAACGCGGGATTAATGCCAAATTTGGTAAAATCAAAAACAGGAAACGAATCTTTCAATAATCGCAACAAGGAGCTTTACAGTGGTTGAACCTCTATTATCAGGTATTGTGCTTGGTTTGGTTTTTGTAACTTTAAGTGGACTTTTTTACGCTGCTTATAGACAATATAAGCGTCCTACAGAATTAGGCGGCTGATATTGATTGAGAAGCTAGGGAAGAGGTAAGAAGTAGAAAGCGGGGAGCAGGGGAAATAATTACCCATTCCCAATTACTCATTACCAATTCCCTGCTCTTGATAAAATGTCAAGGCTGTGTTACCATAGCTTTTCTGTCGGCAGATTTCCCAGTTGGGAATTGTTAGCGGTGTCCAATCTTGGTGACGATGTTCCACTGCTATTTCTCCTGGGGAATCTAAAAGCTGATACTGAGCGATCGCTTGTAATACTGGTTCATATAATCCACTAGCATAAGGTGGGTCAAAATATATTTTGTCAAATTTTTGACCTGATAATTTTTTTAACTGTTGGGTGACATTTCCCCGCAATAGTTGAAATTTCTGGTTAGGATTGGCTACCCGTTGCCAATTTTCTTGGATGATGGCGCAAGCAAGACTTGACTGTTCAATACCAATAACGACGCTGGCTTCCCTACATAAAGCCTCAGCCCCCATTGCCCCGCTACCGGCGCACAAATCTAGCCAACGGCAACCAGTAATTGTTCCTTGCCAAATATTAAATAATGCTTCCCTGACTCGCGCACTCGTAGGTCTGGTATTTTCACCTGGTAAGGTTTTCAGCAGACGATTTCCGTAAATTCTCAAACTCATTAGTTATTGGTAATCGGATTTTGGATTTTGGATTTTGGATTGATTCCGGGGATAAATCCGAGAGTTTTGAGCATCTCTGATTTTAGATTTTGGATTTTGGATTTTGGATTGATTCCGGGGATAAATCCGATGGTTTTGAGCATCTCCGATTTTAGATTTTAGATTTTAGATTTTGGATTTTGGATTTTGGATTGATTCCGGGGATAAATCCGATGGTTTTGATGATCAACGGCCGATTTGTCATTAATCTTAAACTTATAGCTAGTAGCAGATAATGCTATCAGAGTTTAACAACCGAAAACAAGGTCAACTTTTATTAAGCAAAAACTTTTTCGTGGACTTGAGCCACAAAATTAGATAATATTTGCAAGCCGACATTTGATGATTTTTCGGGATGGAATTGCACAGCCATGAGATTTTCCTGAGCGATCGCGGCCGTAAAAGTTTGATTTCCATGGGTAACAGTAGCCGCGCGGACTTGGGGATTTGTAGGTTCAACATAGTAAGAATGAACAAAATAAACCCAAGGATCGGTGGGTAAATGTTCCCATAAAAGATTTTTTGGTTGCTTGAGTTGGAGTTGATTCCAACCCATATGGGGAATTGTCATTCCAGGTTCAGAACGAAAACGGTGGACTTTTCCAGGAACAATTCCTAGTCCTGGTAACGTGCCTTCGGCGCTGGATTCAAACAAAATTTGTAATCCTAGACAAATACCCAAAAACGGTTTACCAGAAGCGATCGCATCTTTAATAGGTTTTTCCAAACCACGCGATCGCAAATGTTGTACCGCTGGATCAAATGCTCCCACGCCTGGTAAAACTATAGCATCTGCTTTCGCCAACTCTTGAGAACAATAGGTAACTTGAGGAGTTGCACCAGCTTTTTCTAATCCTTTGCAGACAGAGTGCAAATTTCCCATATCGTAATCAACAACTGCAATCACTGGCATTTAGCTACTCCTTGTAAATTTATGAGGAAGGGCATTTATTTAATTATTCTAATTCTAAATAATATTTCTTATGCAGAACAAAAATACTATTAACTTCTTTTGAGATTTGGCTAAGTCAACAAGAGTCAAAAGCCAATGACTTGTTACTCGCACTAGCCAAAATGGCTTCACTCTCCCATGATTTCAATTTTTTGCACCGTTTATCTGTAGATGTATAACTGGCCAGTTTCCGCGTCATTGCCAAAATCAATCACTTTTAGCCTGATTATATTAAGTACCTGGGCAAAATTAATTGTACATTTGGCAAAACAATAGAAATCTCTGTATCTCTTGTCTGTCACCCGTCACCTGTCACCTTTCCTAAATATGAAATTTATTTTCCACTACTACTTATCTGTTGTGTCACGGCTGCCAGTCCTTCACCATTAGGGGAACAAGTTCCAGACTGTAGTATAAGTATTTTGCCTTTAGGGTCGCTAAATTCTAGCGAAAATATTTTGTAAACTACCGTTGATATGGAAAAATTATTAGTGCCAACAGCAGCAGTTGAGATTAGTTACAATTGTCATAACTTTGACTATGAGGATTTTGTTGACCGTATTAGTCTGTGGACTAGATAGTGCCAATATTTACTTATGGAATGCCGATTTGATCATCAAAAACTTGGCACTTTTCTAAAAAAATTAACGTCTTTGGGAAAAAATTACCTAATATTATGTTGCCCCTATTACTTTCTTTGGCTCTTGTCCAAGCAAATTTGGTGACATCACCAGAAGAAATATTACAAGTACAATCAGTACGCCCTTTGCCAGGACAATTAGATTCAGTACCAGTATTTAATAGCAATAGTCCAGAATTGGTATTAAAGGAAGGAATTTTACTTTCTACTTTTCCAGCAGCCGGAAAAAAAGTTACATCAGCCCATTTAAATTTTCCCTTCCGTGGCCCATTTGATATTTTTGCCCATCATGTGACTAAAACTGAATTACTGGAAAATTTACCTTCTCTTTATTTGGGTATTATTTTACATAACCCTGGTTCTCAACCAGTGACAGTAAATATATTACAAGCTGCTAGTTATTTAAGTCAACCAGATGCCCCATTTCAGGAATTATCATCTTTAATTCCTAATGACTTAGGAACAGTGTTTGCAGGTCCAGGTAGTCGCGTTATGTCTGATATTTTGAGGGGTAGAAGACAGGATATTTTTCCCCCGCAAATTGTCATTCCCCCCGGTCAAAGCCAAATGTTATTAAATTTACCAATTCCTGTTCAAGGGTTAATACCACCTTTGAATGGTCGTTCTACATATCTGCGATTACGAAGTAATGGTAATATTTACGCTGCTAGTTTGGCGATGTTTGCCCGTAAAAATATTGATGGTAGTGAACGCGCACCTAATTTATCAGAATGGCAAAATTTATTAGATAATGGTGAATTATCCACTCCTAGAGATAAAATCCCCACTCCCATTACAGGAAATAATAAACCGGGAATTTACGGGCGTGTAGCTGGAGTATCAAGAGGCTCTCAATGGCGGGCTTATGTAGTAGATCAACCTAAAAGTAAGTATTTAACTATTCCTCAACCTGGTACGGGGTTTTCCTATGGGTTGAGTACCTTACATGGAGGAACTTTCGGCACAAATCAAATTCAAACTGCACCCATGTTAGTCCGTTATTCTGATACGGCTTATTATGCTCATGGTAATTATGGTGTTCAGTATAGTCTGAAGTTGCCTTTATACAACAATACTCAAAATGAACAAACTGTAAGTGTGACAATTCAAACTCCTCTGAAAGAGAATGAGTTAAGTAAATCGGGAATCCGTTTTCTTAACCCACCTGCGCGTCAAGTCTTTTTTAGAGGAACGGTGCGCTTACGTTATCAAGAACAGGGAAAATGGAAAAATAAGTTTCTACATTTAGTGCAAAAGCGTGGTGAAATGGGAGAACCATTAGTAGTATTGAATATTAAACCAGAAAATACATCTTTAGTACAATTAGACTTTCTTTATCCTCCAGATGCTTCTCCTCCACAGGTTTTAACGGTGTCAACTCAGATTAGATAGGGTTTTCAGCTAGTTTTGCGATAAATGCAAGATAATAATGCTATTTCTGCATTATTGACTTGCATTGGTTGTTAAAATGAGAGATCATAAAAATGAAATTGTTTATCAGAAAAGGCCGTAATACCCCATCCCTCTACAGGGTGGGTATGTAAAGCGGGTAAAAATTAAACACCATTCAAGGGATATTCGCAGCTTAATCGTGAGAAAGGGTAGTTTAATTTTTACCAATCTTAGGGATTGACTAATTTCCTAAAGCATACTATGGAGATAAAGTTGATAATCCCAGGTATTTGCGGAAGTCAGAAAAATCTTTTATGAAGTCAAGTAGTGGGTTTTATCTTAACCTCAGTTCTTTTATGGGAGTCTAAATATGACCACGGACAGAATTGGATTGGCTAAAGAGACATTAAAAACGCATCAAGAAAATATGCGAAAAACTCTAGAACATCGCTTACAAGCAGCTATAAACCAGAATGATGAAAACCTATTGCATCTGTTAGAAGCAGAAATGCGGGAACACAGTCAATACTCTCAACCCTCTGCTGTTAAAGTTGATTTCTTTAGTTTTATACGTAACACAATGACTATTAACCATCCAAAAATGGAAAGATAGTAAATTAGCTATTGTTTTGCTGCATTATGATACATTAGGTCAAAGCGAAAATGAGTTGTAGTGGGTAATTACTA
>NZ_KE384603.1:34968-67048 GCF_000426905.1 Dolichospermum circinale AWQC131C | reverse complement strand
TTACCCATTACCCATTACCCATTACCCATTACCCATTACCCATTACCCATTACCCATTACCCAGCGTTCAAAATTTCATCATCTACAGAAAAATCAACTTCTAATTTATCTTGTCTGGTGATTAAATAATCATTTTCCCAAGAGTCTTTTAAACCAGAAATTAAATCATATTTAGGTTGCCAATTTAATTCTATTTGTGCTTTATTTATTGATGCGAAGAAGTGCTGTACCCGCATAGGAAAGGATTTGCGTTTACCGAAATCAAACTTTTTAGGGTCATAATGGACAATTTTAACATCATCGGCGGATTTACCAGCAGCGACAGCACAAGCACGAGCTAAACCGTCAAAAGTGACAAAGCGATCGCCTGAAATATTATAAATCTGCCCAATTGCTTTTTCATTGCCAATTACTTGTATCATCGCTTGAGCTAAGTCTAATACATGGCCTAGCTGAGTCAAGTGCATACCATTACCAGGGATAGGAATGGGACGATTACGAGCAATTCTATCAAAAAACCAACTTTCCAAAGGATTATAATTTTGGGGACCGTAGATATAGGTAGGACGAATAGAAGTAAAGGGGATTCCTAATTGTTTGAGGTAAGCTTCCGTTTCATGTTTACCCTTATGACGACTTTTAGGATCTACTGTATCACCTTCCAAATGAGGCATTTGGTCAGATTTGAGGTACACCCCTGCTGAACTCATGTAAACAAACTGTTTTACCCGTCCTTGATAGATTTCTGCCAGGGGTTGAGTATCCGCGAGTTCTCGTCCATTATTGTCAAAAACGACATCAAAGGTTTCTTGTGCTAACTTTTCTCGAAGTTGATTTGGGTCCGTGCGGTCGCCTATAATTTGTCCTACTCCTGAAGGTGTGGGATGATTACCACGATTAAACAAAACCACCTCATGTCCAGCCTTTAGCAATAATTGAGTCAAATACACACCAATAAACCGAGTTCCACCAATAACCAAAATTCGCATAACTTCCTAACTCCTAAATAACCAAAAGTGGACCGCGTCACCCTGATCTGTGCTTATCTTTGAGGTTATCAGGTTGTAGTATCATTCTGGAACATCTTTTGCTAGAATTGTATCTCTCATGTAATCTAGAGATTTTCCCACTGCTGAGAAAATTAAGACTTATAATATTCTTTTTGGTAACATTGTGAGTAAGTCCCAGGAAAAATCAGTAGTGTGGAATATCACCTGATAAAATTAGCCTAATTACTTCTTATCCATTCAATTTAGCTGTGTCTTTAGAATATGCTTTGGTTCATGAGTGGTTAACCCCTCAAGCTACAGGTGGTTCAGAATTAGTAGTTCAGGAAATATTAAATCATATTCATGCTGATTTGTATGCCCTGATTGATTTTGAATCCAATAATCCCAAAAGTTATTTGTACAAACGTAAAATTGGCACAACGTTTTTACAAAAATTTCCCCAAGCGCGTCAAGGTGTGCAAAAATACTTACCCTTATTGCCCTTGGCCATTGAACAATTGGATTTACGAGAATATGAAGTTATATTATCTTCATCTCATGCAGTAGCTAAAGGAGTCTTAACCACGCCTAATCAACTGCATATCTGTTATTGCCATACCCCTATGCGTTATGCTTGGGATTTAACATTTGATTATCTCAACCACAGCCAACAAGGTAAAGGAGGTATAGGCTGGATCACACGCTACATTTTACATTATTTGCGGCAATGGGACGTAATTAGTGCCAACCGAGTTGATTATTTCATTGCTAACTCTCAACACACAGCTAAAAGAATTTGGCGTTGTTATCGTCGGGAAGCAACTGTTATCTATCCACCGGTAAATATTGACGAATGTTTATTTTCTCCAGAAAAAGAGGATTTTTACCTGATAGTTTCTCGATTAGTCAGTTATAAACAAGTTTCCTTGATTATTCAGGCTTTTAATTGCCTAAGAAAACCTTTAGTAGTTATTGGTACAGGTCCAGAAACAGACAAGCTGCGAGAAATAGCCCAACCACATATCCAAATTTTAGGATGGCAACCCGATCATATCGTCAAAAAATACATGGCACGTGCCAAGGCTTTTGTCTATGCAGCTTGCGAGGATTTTGGTATGGCCTTAGTTGAAGCCCAAGCTTGTGGAACTCCCGTAATTGCCTATGGGGCTGGTGGTGCGCTAGAAACAGTTAGGGATATTCGCACTGATCCTGACACAGGAACTGGTATATTGTTCAAAATGCAAACAGTAGGAGCTTTAGTAGATGCTGTGGAAAAATTTGCAGATCATCAACATTTGTACAATTATGAGTATATACAAAAACACGCTAATCAATTTTCTCGCCAGGTTTTTGCAGAACGTTATCTGAGTTTTGTTCATCAATGTCGTGAAAAAAGACTTTATCAAAAGTAAAAATTAGCGTTTTTGTATTTGTTTT
Organism: Dolichospermum circinale AWQC131C; assembly: GCF_000426905.1. Classification (NCBI taxonomy): domain Bacteria; kingdom Bacillati; phylum Cyanobacteriota; class Cyanophyceae; order Nostocales; family Aphanizomenonaceae; genus Dolichospermum; species Dolichospermum circinale. The sequence goes on along the minus strand of NZ_KE384603.1, from coordinate 64,622 downwards.
CTGGGAAGATAACAAATTTTTCCCGAAAATTACTGCCTTTTAGCTTTAAGATCAGGACTATGTGTGGTGTGGATTATAAAGGAGTATGATGACTGCCCAGAGTTCACTCCTCTCCGGCAAACGATACCCGCGAAAGGATAACAGTACATCTATGGCTGTTTTATCAAAACGTGGTCAAAAAGTTAAACAGCTAAAGGTGAAATCCAGAGGTTTATCTTTTCAGGGTTTATACGGAGAGTTTTTAAAACGACTGTTTGATATAGTTTTTTCACTGTCGGTCTTGATTTTGTTTTCTCCTATCTACATAATATTGGCCTTGTTGATAGTCCTCAGTTCAAAAGGCCCAGTTTTTTATGTTCAACAACGAGTAGGCAAAAATTACCGAAGCTTTAATTGTATTAAGTTTCGCACTATGGTCAATAATGCCGACGAAATGCTGGTCGAAATGATGGCAATGTCACCTAAGCTGCGAGAGGAATTTGAAAGCAATTTTAAGCTGAAAACAGACCCAAGAATTACTAAAATTGGTCACTTTTTGCGAATTACCAGCTTAGATGAGTTTCCCCAATTTTGGAATGTTCTCAAAGGGGATATGAGCGTAGTTGGTCCACGTCCTTTAGTAGAGGAAGAATTACCGAAATATGGTGATTATATCGGTCATGTTTTAACAATTCGTCCCGGAATTACGGGTTTGTGGCAAGTATCTGGACGTAATGATATTCCTTATCCCCGACGGGTACAAATAGACCTCCACTATGTCAATTTTAGGAGCTTTTGGCTAGATTTGTGGATTATCTTAAAAACAGTTAATGTGGTGATTATGCCCAAAAATAAGGGGGCTTACTAAGTAATTACGCGGGTTTGCTGTGGTGGGGCATGATCTTGCCCCAAAAAACTATTTTTGATGCTGAAATTATAAATTTTATTTATCCGCTAGAATGGACAAGACTAAACCAAATTTAGTTATTGATGGCAATTAATACATATCATCCAAGGACGTTGACTAAATGATTTGGCAAACATAGCCAGGGTATGCAAGGACTACACTACTTAAAGTTTTGCAACTATCATTAACGATCACTGTATTGACTGAATTAATTACTTGTCAAATTGTTCTTGATCAAGTATATTTATTCACGGTTACTTTTGATAGCAGCGTACTTGTAAGTTTACTATTGAATGGGTTTTCTACTTAAACACTAGTTGGAATCAGCTTGTTTGTCGTTATTCAACTAGAAACTATGGGGCATTATCATGACACAACCAAAACGCGCTTTAATTACTGGTATTACAGGTCAAGATGGTTCTTATTTAACTGAGCTTTTGTTAGAAAAGGGTTATGAAGTCCACGGTATTATTCGCCGTACCTCTACTTTTAACACAGACCGCATTGATCATATGTACGAAGATCCTCATACCCAAGGGGTACGGTTATTTCTACATTATGGCGACTTGACAGACGGGACGACACTACGACGGATTTTAGAAGAAGTCAAACCTGTAGAAATTTATAACTTAGGCGCTCAATCTCACGTTAGAGTTAGTTTTGATTCGCCTGAATATACAGTGGACTCTGTAGGCATGGGTACATTACGCTTATTAGAAGCTATCCGCGACTATCAACACCGTACTGGTATTGAAGTACGTTTCTATCAAGCCGGTTCTTCCGAGATGTATGGTTTAGTGCAAGCAGTCCCCCAAAGTGAAACTACACCTTTTTATCCCCGTAGTCCCTACGCTTGTGCTAAGGTATACGCCCATTGGCAAACAGTGAATTATCGTGAATCTTATAATTTGTTTGCTTGCAATGGTATTCTTTTTAATCATGAGTCTCCCAGAAGAGGTGAAACCTTTGTTACCCGTAAAATTACTAGAGCCGTAGCCCGCATTGTCGCCGGTAAACAAAAAAATATCTTTATGGGTAATTTAGACTCAAAGCGAGATTGGGGATATGCGAAAGATTATGTAAAAGCTATGTGGTTAATGTTGCAACAAGATCAACCTGATGATTATGTGGTGGCTACAGGAGAAACCCATTCAGTGCGGGAATTTCTAGAGTTAGCCTTTGGTTATGTTAATCTAGATTGGCAGAATTACGTAGAATTTGATCAACGTTATTTACGTCCAGCCGAAGTAGATCTATTAATTGGTGATCCGACTAAAGCCCAGCAAAAATTAGGTTGGCAACCATCGGTAACATTTCCAGAACTTGTGTCTCTTATGGTAGAAGCTGATTTACAATCTTTGGGATGTACTTCCCCCAATGGTAATGGCTTAAAATACCCCCAAGATATTGCTACCACCCGTCAAGCATTAGGATCTCTGCACTTTTAATTCTTATCAAGGATAATAAGATGACAACCTTAGAATTAGAAAATAAACGGATTCTTGTCACAGGTGGGGCTGGTTTTCTCGGTCGTCAAGTCATAGATCAACTTTGTCAAAATGGCGCTGATCGTGATAAAATTACCGTAACGCGATCGCACGATTGTGATCTGCGAGTATGGGAAAATTGCCAACGGGCAGTAGACCAACAAGATATTATCATTCACTTAGCTGCCCATGTGGGAGGTATTGGTTTAAATCGAGAAAAACCCGGTGAGTTATTTTATGATAACTTGATCATGGGGACGCAGTTAATCCATGCGGCTTATCAACAAGGTACAGAAAAATTTGTTTGTGTAGGAACTATCTGCGCTTATCCTAAATTTACCCCTGTACCATTTAAAGAAGATGATATCTGGAATGGTTATCCAGAAGAAACTAACGCCCCCTATGGAATTGCCAAAAAAGCGCTGTTGGTACAATTGCAATCTTACCGTCAGCAGTACGGATTTAATGGTATTTACCTCTTACCAGTAAACTTGTACGGACCTGAAGACAACTTCAACCCCAATAGTTCTCATGTCATTCCGGCTTTAATTCGCAAAGTACAAGAAGCCCAAACCAGGGGAGAAAAACAACTTCCTGTTTGGGGTGACGGTTCTCCCACTCGTGAATTTTTGTATTCTACAGATGCAGCACGGGGTATAGTCATGGGAACTCAGTTTTATAATGATGCTGAACCCGTAAATTTAGGAACTGGTTACGAGATATCCATTAAAGACCTAATTACCTTAATTTGCGAATTAATGGAGTATGACGGGGAAATTGTTTGGGAAACCGACAAACCCAATGGTCAACCCCGTCGTTGTTTGGATACAGAAAGAGCAAAACAGGCTTTTGGTTTTACTGCTGAGGTAGAATTTAGAACGGGTTTAAAGAATACCATTGATTGGTGGCGGAAAAACGCCGGCTAAAGTAGTTTCTCTCGTTCCCAGTCTCCGACTCTAGTATACAAGAGAAGCCAGAGCCTTCTTAATTCATTCCCATACTCTGTATGGGAACGAGAGAAAATCTAAAATCCAAAATCTAAAATCTAAAATTGTATCGGCTTTGCAAACAATTAATTCACAACTAACTAAAAAAGAATTGCGACGGGTTTTACTCCAAAAACGCCAGTCAATGACATTATTAGAATGGCGGGGAAAAAGCGATCGCCTCACCACCAACATCCAAAACTCAGTTATATTTAATCAAGCAAAGACAATTCTGGCTTTTTTCAGCTTTCGTCAAGAACCTGATATTAGTTCACTATATACCAACACTAATAAACGTTGGGGGTTTCCCCGTTGTGTTGATAAATCTCTAGTTTGGCATTTTTGGCAACCTCATGATACCATTCATACTGGTGCTTATGGAATCAAAGAACCTCACCATGAAGCACCAATAATAGAGATTGAGGAAGTAGATTTAATTCTTGTTCCCTGTGTGGGTTGTGATGTCCAAGGATACCGCTTAGGTTATGGTGGGGGGTATTATGACCGTTTATTAAATTCTCCCGGTTGGGACAAGAAACCAACTATGGGAGTAGTTTTTGATTTTGCTTATTTATCTCAATTACCGGTTGATAGTTGGGATAAGCCTTTAGAAAGGGTAATTACAGAAAATGGAGATTGAAGATGAATGAACCACTCCAGGTACAGAGGTAACAGAGAAATGAGGGTTTGAGAGATATTTTGCATAAGTCCTGATTTTATTAAATCGGAAATTTTTGATAAGATAAAAATATCATCTTGTTGGTATTTTTAATTTACAATTATATTCAATTTATAATTATGCGTATTGAAGAATTACATTTACAAAACTTTCGAGGTTTTCGAGAACTTAAATTAACGCTTCCTCCTGATTTGGCTGTGTTTATTGGAGTGAATGGTTCAGGTAAATCATCTATTTTAGATAGTATTGCTATATTTTTATCTCAATATGTATATCAATTAAGATCAGGGGATAAATTTGATCTAAAAGATGATGATATTAACATCAATTCAGATACAGTTTCAATGTCTACTCTTGTTAAAGTTGACTCACAGAATAAGTTGGACTGGAAAATTTGTAAAAAGAGAGATAAAACTCAATTGGAAATATACACGAAAGAAATTGGTAATTATGCTAAAGAAACCATTTCAAAACTCACAGATAGTAGTGATGATTTAACCAATTTTTTGATTGAAAATTCGACCATAGAAACCGATGATAATTATAATCATTGTCCTTTGCCAATTATAGTTTATTATCAAACAAACCGAATATTTATAAAATCCTCAGCCATCAATGAGATAAGTGAAGACGAGAGAGAAAATACTTACGGAAGTCGGCTTTTTGGTTATCAAAAAGCCTTTTCAGGAAATATAAATGATTTTAGAGATTTCCTATATTGGTTTAAAGAAGAAGAAGAATATGAAAATGAAGTTAGATTAACACTAGATACCAACTTTAGAAATCCACGTCTTCAAATCATCAGGAAAGTATTAGAAACATTTTTAGAAAACTTTCCTAATGCGGAATTTTCCGATTTACACATAGTGCGTGCAAATTCTCAAAGAGAAGGTGGTATTCGTCGTTTAAGTAAACCTTCGTTAGTTATTAAAAAAAATGGTAAAAACTTCAAACTAGATCAACTTTCCGACGGGGAAAAAACCTTACTAATGATAGTGGTTGATATCGCAAGACGGTTAGCAATTTTAAATCCTAGTATTATTAATCCTTCCGAACTGCTAGAAAAAGGAACAGGAATAATATTAATTGATGAAATAGATTTACATTTACATCCTCAATGGCAAAGAATTGTAATTCCTAGCTTTAAACAAACATTTCCCAACTGTCAATTTATTGTTACTACTCATTCTCCTCAAGTTTTGAGTGGAGTCAACCGAGAAAACGTATTTATTTTAGAAGATTCAGAAATTGTAGAAACACCCCATACTTTTGGTAGAGACAGTAACTCAATTCTTTCTGAGGTTATGGGTGTGGAAAAAAGACCTGTGAAAATGCAGGAAAGAATAGACAAATGTTTTGAAATGATAGATAATGATAACTTAGAAGAAGCTAAACTAGAACTGCAAAAGTTATCTGAATCATTGGGAAATAATGATCCAGATATGATTCAAGCTTATACACTTATTGATTTTTTAAACAGGGTAGAATGAAACGCATTATCAAAGGTTCAGAACCTCCATGTCTTTTACAATATCGTCAGACACGGGACGCAAATTATGACGGATATCATCCCAAAGAACTTTTAAAAACGTCATTATTGAAAGAACAAGGTTATATTTGTTGTTACTGTATGCAACGAATATCTATAGATAATATGGAAATTGAACATCATAAAGCTCAATCTGATAATCCACATTTACAACTAGACTATAAAAATCTAATAGCTTCTTGTTCAGGTAATAGAGGTCAAGGACAAAAGAATCTACATTGTAACGCAAGGAAAGGAGATTACGAAGGTAGGAATAGAAATTATACAATGAATCTTAATCCAGCAGATGCTAATAAAAATTGTGAAAATTATATCACATATAGTTCAACTGGAAGAATATCATCTATATATGATGATGGAACTATCAATCATGAGCTAAATGAAATTTTAAATCTTAATCATGAAATTCTTGTCAAAAATCGTAAAGATACATTCGCTAGTGTTATTAATGCTCTAAATAAGAAGTTTCCTAATAAAACTTGGTCAAAAGAAGCTATCAAAAAGAAACTAGAGGAACTGAGTAGCAAAGATGCAGAAGACAAATATAGTCCATACTGTCAATATATTGTTTGGTATTTAAGCAAAAGATTAAATATACCTTAATCCGTAATCCGTAACTTAAACATTACTAGTATCTATCATTCCCACCCCAATTATCCCCCTATACCCTGAAAATGAGATACAATATATGCTTGCTCAGAATACCCTGATGTGATATTATCCCTACAAAATGGCCAGGCTGGTGAACTGCAAAGCTGAATTTTTGATGACAATCACCAGTTTCCAGCCCAGACAATTAAAGTGATCAACTTAGTAATTTTAAGTTAAGATTAATACTCCGCGCTGATTCCTACAACTGCTATGCTAAATCCCAATCTGGATGAAATCCAGTTGACAAAAGACGACTACGAACGCTATTCCCGCCACTTAATTTTACCAGAGGTGGGCATGGAAGGGCAAAAACGCCTCAAAGCTGCCAGTGTATTATGTATCGGTACTGGTGGACTGGGTTCACCACTACTGTTATATCTTGCCGCAGCGGGTATTGGTAGAATTGGTATTGTTGATTTTGATGTGGTTGATACCTCTAACCTCCAACGTCAAGTTATTCACGGGACTTCTTGGGTCGGTAAACCCAAAATCGAATCAGCAAAAAACCGCATTCATGAAATTAACCCCCATTGTCAGGTTGATTTATATGAAACTCGTCTCAGTTCAGAAAATGCTCTCGATATTATTCGCCCTTACGATATCGTTGTAGATGGAACTGATAATTTCCCAACTCGCTATCTGGTCAATGACGCTTGTGTTTTATTAGATAAACCTAACGTTTACGGTTCTATTTTCCGTTTTGAAGGACAAGCAACCGTCTTTAACTATGAAGGTGGTCCCAACTATCGTGACTTATACCCCGAACCACCACCACCAGGAATGGTTCCTTCTTGTGCTGAGGGTGGTGTTCTGGGAATTTTACCAGGAATGATTGGCATTATCCAAGCCACGGAAACAGTGAAAATTATTTTGGGTAATGGTACTACCCTGAGTGGTAGACTGGTGCTTTACAACGCTTTGGATATGAAATTCCGGGAATTGAAATTGCGTCCTAATCCTATCCGTCCAGTTATTAACAAGCTGATAGATTACGAACAATTTTGTGGTATTCCCCAAGCCAAAGCTGAAGAAGCGAAGCAGCAAATGGAAATTCAAGAAATGACGGTTAAGGAATTAAAGGCGTTATTAGATAGTGGTGCTAAGGACTTTGTACTACTAGATGTGCGTAATCCTAATGAGTATGAAATTGCTAAAATTCCTGGTTCTGTGTTAGTTCCTTTACCAGAAATTGAAAATGGTGATGGTGTGGCTAAGGTACGGGAGTTACTCAACGGACACCGCTTAATTGCTCATTGTAAAATGGGTGGTCGTTCGGCGAAAGCCTTGGCTATTCTCAAAGAAGCAGGAATGACTGGTACAAATGTCAAAGGTGGAATTAATGCTTGGAGTCAAGAAGTAGATACTTCTGTTCCTCAGTATTGATACTTCCGTGGGGGATTGTTGATATTTAGATATATTACCATAACCATCCTAAATTCAATGTGAATAATCAGATACCCGATTTTGAGAAGTCGGGTATCTTACTCTTTTTTTGTCTCCAGATTACGGTTCAAAAATTCTATGTCTCAGAATATTCATCTTTGTGTCTCTGAGGGAAACAAATTCATACTTTAATCTAAGTATTCCGTATATTTAATTGATACAAAAAAATCTTTAAAAAATACCAAAATTGTACATTACTTATCATCTTTAAAAAAGAGTAAAATGTCTAAAGTTTGCATAAACCTGATGGGAAATTCAGTTAAAGCAGTTTCCAGGTGAGAACATAGACTGTATCCATTATCCGAGTCGTAGCATCATCAAATTTAGACACCACATATACTTGCAACCCCGTTGCTACAAGTGACAGGAAATTGAGAGTAGACTCCCTCGCAAAAACACCAGTTAACTAGCATCTATCGCCACAGCCAATTGCCAAAACAATAATATACTGCATTATGGATACGCTTTCCACGACCAATTCCAAGATTTTGATTGTAGATGACGATTCCAGTGTCCGCAACCTCATTCAGCGTTTTTTGAGTCGCAACTATCAAATAGAATCAGCAGCGGATGGTAAAGCTGCCCTTATTTTATTTGAGCAATTAAATCCTGCTTTAGTGATTTTAGACTGGAATTTGCCAGATGCAAATGGCTATAAACTTTGTCAAGAAATGCAAAGCCGTACTAATGTTTTAGTCATGATGCTCACCAGTCGCAATGATGAAGCTGATAAAATTAAAGTTCTGGCCGCTGGTGCAGATGATTTTTTGACCAAACCATTTAGTCTAGCAGAGGTAGAAGTGAGGGTAGAAGCCCTATTAAGACGAGTCCGTTATATTCAACCAAGTCCGTCACAACGTCTGACTTTTAACCAGTTAGCTATTAACTCAGAAGCGCGAGAGGTAACACTTAATAACAAACCTTTGGCTTTAACTGCTTTAGAGTTTAACATCTTACATTTTCTCGCTACCCATCCGGGACAAGCATGGAGTCGTACCCAACTGATCCAAAAGATTTGGGGTTGTGATTATGTGGGGGATGGCCGCGTTGTAGATGTGCATATTGGTCAACTACGCAAGAAAATGGAAGCTGATTCTAGTATGCCGGAGTTTATTAAAACAGTGCGGGGTTATGGTTATAAATTTGACCCACCTGAAAATAGAAAGGCTTAAACTCTGGAAAATATCATTGTAATTGTTGCGATCGCTTAACAACTTGCTTAAATATTACCGAGGCTTGATTGAGATGCTTGATATCATTTATGCGTAGAAATTGAAGCTAAAGCCAGGGATTTGTATCTACTCAAGCCTCATATCAAAGCTTTATTTTTTCCCCGATACCCAAATTCCATTCTTTTATGAGTAACCGCAGTTCCCGGTTGAGTGATACGCGCAACTGTGTCAACCTTCCAAACATTCCCGGATTTTGCAATAAAGCAGGAATTGCTAAACCCCAATCTAATCCTGCTGTCACGTCGCAGTCGCTTTCATCTTCAATTTGAATTGCTTCTTGAAGGGATGTTGGGTTAAAAAGTAAATTAATAGCTGCTGCTACATTTTGGTTATTATTCATAATTACTTATCGCATCATTTTTTAAGTTATAGTTCTGCGTTTTTATATTCTTCCCCCTGGACGCGAAATAGCCTTTCCTTCCACATCAAAGCAATCTTTACAAGTTCCAGGAAAAGCATTAATAAAGCGATTTAACATATCAGGATCATCTTTAAAAACTGTCATCCATACTGAGAAAAAACCTTGAGGTACAGCTTGTTCAATAACTGAATCTCGCATTGCTTCTAAAGATTCTTGATCATTACATTTACTAAGTCTTTGTAAAGCCCTTTCTGCTTTATCCCACGCTTCTTTACGGTTAATCCATCGGCGATCTTTCATTTGCATATCAGACTTAGGTGTTTTATCGAGTCCCACCATTTCAATAGTTGCTCTAGCTACTATTTCTTCTTCCGAAGCTAAAGAAGGATTTACTTTAACAACTCCACCTTTGCTATACTCAAAAGCTCGGAAAGTATTATCTTGATCAATCCAATAAAATTCACTTCTCGCAGCTATTTTAGCAGAGGTTATGTGAAGATGTTTCCATGAACTATCCCACCTTTTCTCCATAGGAGATTTTTTATTTGAGTTGCAGTTAGTACAAGCTAAACAGAAGTTTTCCCAATTAGTTTCTTCATCGGGAAATCTTAATTTTGGTAATATATGCTCAACATTTAGAGATGAGGGAATACGCATTTCACAATAAGAACAATATTGACCAAATTTCTCAATTAAGTCTCCTCGTGCATCTTTATAATCTTTGAAAACTTTTGTATTTTTACCTCTAACAACTGGTCTCATTTTTATAATCCTCTTGCTAAACGTTCCATTTTCAAAAAAGCATGATATGCAACATCATCACTATATGGTTCTATTAATTCATCCAGTTCTGTTTTTAATTTTTCTAATTCTTCTGGTGATGAATTATTTGCATTCTCTAACATTTGATAGTATCTTTCTGCCGTTTCCATCATTTGTTGATATCGCTCATTTCTGTATGGATGAGGAACGTGCATAACGTTTTCTGTAATATATTCTATATTCTTGTTTTCATATTCTGCGGCTGGTATTAAATCGGGGTTATTTAAATCAATTAGTTCTCCATCTCTTAAAGATTGAATTATATGTTCAGAATGGGTAGTGGCAAAAAATTGAATTTTTGGAAATGTTCTTTTTAAATTTTCAACTACTCGACGTTGCCATTTAGGATGTAGATGTAAATCAATTTCATCAATTAAAACAATACCCGGTGTCAGTTTAGCTGCTTCAGATTCAAGGTGAGGATTTAGGACTGCTGCACGATAAGCAATATCGGCAACCATGCCAACCATATTTTTTAGACCATCGCTGAGTTTATTAAAAATTTGGGAGTTTCCATCCACGGATATAACAACTAAATTATCTTCACGATCATCGTATTTTATGTCAATCCAATTATCTATTTTACAAATAGATAGAGCATTTAAAATTGCTGGATGAGTTGTTACAGATCCTTCCCCGAAGCGAATTTCAGATTCAAACCAATCAAGAATTAAATTTGATCTAGGATCAAGACACTCTTTGTATCCCCAAAAACGGGACTGTCTTGTTGGTGAATTTCTCATATCCTCTAACTCTTGATTATTCTTTTTAACCCTCCAAAGCCTACCTGTTCCATAATACCCTACTAAAGGAAGGTTGGCATTTTGAGAATTGCTCACTTTTTCTCTTAGAGAAGTTGCAAATTGGATTTGAGATAAGCTTCTACAATAAGCACCATCCTCTTCTTTTAAAGAGCTTGACCACTCTATTGGAACATCATTAATTATAGATTTACAAAATACTTTGACAGGCAGTTTCCATTCAATTGTCTGATTTCTAACTTGTCTAATATCTGAATCTTGGATTCGACTTTTATCTTCAAATGTATTTTCTCTAATCTCAGCAAGACGATATATAAATACTGCAATTACTAATCTTAGCGCGTCAGAAAATACAGTTTTACCAGTACCATTATCACCAATAATAACGTTAAATTGATCGGAAAATTCAAAAACTTTATGATCAAAGCATCGAAAATTTTGAAGTTCAAGTTGTTGTATTTTCATTTTATTATTCGTAAATTATAAATAAACAAATTTTTTCTAAACTTGAGAAAAATTAACACCTTTATTTTCTAAGTAAATTTTAATTTCTTGAAAGTTTGCAATATCATCTTTACTGAGATATTCAAATGGTTCTGTTAAATATATACCCTTCCAATTATCAAAAAAATAATCGGTTTTTTGAGCTAACATTTTAATTTTTGATGTGTTTTTATTTAGTAAAGATAAAATTCTACTTTGGTTATCCCATTTACCAATATAATTCTTGCCAATGTATTCATTTTGTTTCCTATATTGAAGCAAATTAAACAAAATTGGTGCTATATCTTTAGTATACTTTAATTGCAATTCCATATGTTGAGTATGTTTAATCAAAAATATTATTTTTTCAAGTTTATTGTTAAATCCTGGTAATTCAATCAAAGGTATCATACTAGCGTACTTAATATATTGGGAGTCAAAGTCTATAGCTTCAACATATTCAAAACTTTTGATCCTGATAGGATTTTGTCCTTGTCGAAACTTTAATAAACATCCTGGCTTGATAATATGTTTAATATTATCTGGCATTTTATTTATAGAGAAAAAATTATTGTAACAATTGTAAGTCCTTAGAAAACCATATCCTTTTTCAAAGTTTGTTTTAGTAACAAGACCTAAAATCCTATTGTTATTATCAATACTTAAAATTGAGATAATCATTCTTTTAATATCTTTCACAAAATTATCTTCTTTTTCATGCCACTCCTTACGATGAATACGGTTTTTATGTTTGTGGTAATATGGTAAACCCTCAGTGTATTGAATATTTTTATTATAACAATACCCTCGGTAAAATAATGGTTTTAACTCCAATTTAATAGAATATAAATCATCTTCATAATGAATAAAATCTTCTTGACAATTAACTTTTTTTAAAGTTCTACCCGCTAACCCAAATGTATATTCAATGATAAATTTGATGTAATCTTCAAAACTAGGAAAATTGAAACTATTAATATTTAATTGAGAATCAATAGCTTCAAAATCAATACTCTCAAAGTTTTTATCTAACATAGGTCTTTATATAATCATGATCATAAAAATTAAATATTTTATACTATATAATAGTATACATGAGCAATTTTAAATCAATATACTTGAATAAAAAGATATATTAATTTTCGTACTGTAATTGTGATCAGTGGGTTAGCACCTTTTAACTTGTCTAACCCACCCCAATATTAGGCTGTTACTTCAGTTTTAGATCCTTGCTGTAATGCAGCATACAATCTATTCAGTGCATTCACATAAGCCTGAGCCGATGCCACAATAATATCTGTATTAGCTGCATGACCTGAAAATACACGGGATTCATGACGCAAACGAATTGTTACCTCCCCTAAAGCATCAATTCCTCCGGTGACTGATTGCACAGAAAACTCAATCAATTCATTTGGGACATTCACCACCCGATTGATAGCTTTATATACCGCATCCACTGGACCTGTACCAATGGCCGCGTCGGTTAATTCTTCCCCGTCGGGAGTGCGAAGAGTTACAGTAGCGGTAGGTTGAGCCTTACTACCACAGGAAACCTGTACCAACTCTACTTTAAATAAATCCGGGGCTTGTTGGATTTCGTCATTAACAATAGCTTCCAAATCCCAATCAGAGATTTCTTTCTTTTTGTCCGCTACTTCTTTAAATCTCACAAAGGCTTTGTTCAGGTCATTTTCTGATAGTTCAAAGCCCAATTCTTTCAACCGTGTCCGAAAAGCATTTCTCCCAGAATGTTTACCCAATACTATTTGATTATCAGATAAACCAATCAATTGGGCATCCATAATTTCATAAGTGAGTTTGTTTTTCAAAACTCCATCTTGATGAATTCCAGATTCATGGGCAAAAGCATTTGCACCAACAATGGCCTTATTTGGTTGTACCAACATTCCCGTTAAATTGGAAACCAAACGCGAGGTTTTATAGATTTGTTTGGTGTCAATATTTGTTAACGGCGCTTCCGAATTTTTAGCCCGTCCCAAAAAGGGATTAAAATATTGTCTACGGACGTGCAAAGCCATTACCAACTCTTCTAAAGCCGCATTTCCGGCTCTTTCCCCAATGCCATTAATGGTACATTCTAATTGTCGAGCGCCGTTTTTCACCGCTTCTAAAAAGTTAGCAACTGCTAAACCTAAATCATTATGGCCGTGAACAGAAATAATGGCTTTGTCAATGTTGGGGACATTTTCGGTAATGCCTTTAATGATCCTACCAAATTCGCTCGGAGTGGTATAACCTACTGTATCAGGAATATTAACAGTTGTTGCCCCAGCCGCGATCGCTCTTTCCAAGACTTGATACAAAAATTCTGGATCAGATCGTCCCGCATCTTCAGGAGAAAATTCTACATCATCGGTGAAGCTTTTGGCATAGGCTACCATTTCTTCGGCGATCGCAATTACTTCCGGTCTAGTCTTTTTTAACTTATATTCCAGGTGAATATCGGAAGTAGCAATAAAAGTATGAATTCTCCCTTTAGCTGCCGGTTTTATAGCTGCTGCTGCGGCTTTAATATCATCATGTCTAGCTCTGGCCAAGCTACAAATTACCGGACCATCTTCTGTTCCTACGGTTTGAGCAATTTTGCTAACCGCTTCAAAATCACCAGGACTAGCAAAAGCGAATCCGGCTTCAATCACATCTACTCCTAGACGCGCTAATTGTTTAGCAATCACTAACTTTTCGTCTATATTGAGAGTTGCTCCTGGACACTGTTCCCCGTCGCGCAATGTGGTGTCAAAGATGATAATTCTATCGGCTTGTCTGCTCATTAGCTTAACCTCTTTTAATTTTGATAATGGGCTGAATCAAAAAAATAATGGAATTAGAATCAATATTTCGATTTGTTAATTCTACGGAATTTATGATCATTTATTGACTACTAATTCCTATATTCTTTCTTGATAAAATAGCTTGAACTATGAACTTTAGTTTTTAATTTTGAGATTTGTAAATAAATACTAAGGTAATTAACCGTCAGTTTTTTCTATTCTGTCTCTAATATCATTCAAGTCTATATATCTATCAGTAGCATTGCGTAGCTCTCTGGCGATCATTCCTTCTGTTGACACTACTGTAATATGCGTATTTTTGGAACGTAATAACTCGATAGCCCTTTCAAAATCACCATCTCCGCTGAATAATACAACTCTGTCATATTGATCTACCGTATTAAACATATCAACGACAATTTCAATATCTAAATTGGCTTTTTGGGAGTAACGACCGGAAGCATCATCATAATACTCCTTGAGGATTTTCGTGCGGACTGTATAACCTAAACTGATGAGTGCATCTCGAAAACCGCGTTGATCTTGGGGGTCTTTTAATCCAGTATACCAGAAAGCATTGATCAATGTTGTGTCAGACTGTTCATACTTGAAATATTCTAAAACACGGCGGGGGTCAAAAAACCAACCATTTTTCTGTTGAGCATAGAACATATTGTTTCCGTCTACAAAAATAGACAGACGATTCATTGGAGAACCCATAAAAATTTACACCTAATAATAGATAAGAATGTTAGAGGTAAGAATAGATTATAGCAATTATCAAGTCGTAATTTTGCTAAGATATTTAATGCAGATAATTATGTATAGCTATGATCTTACCTCTTTTCCAGCCAAAACTTGGCCAAAATATCCCAGATCAGATCCTAATTATTTAACTTGTTCCACCTCCGGTACTGATCAAGATGTTGTCAAAAGCAGAAGATGTTTGAGAAGTCAGAAAGTATACTACCCCTCTTGTAAATCTCTGTCCCGCAGGAGGAGAGACTGTGACTCTTACTCCCCCAGTAACAAAAGTTTTTCCTTTTGTCTCTTCTCGTAGCAGGTAGGGAAGGGATTCAGGTTGTTTTACTGAGGCTTTAATATTACCAAAAATACTTTTAAAACATCCTCTGATCAAAATTTACCAATAAAATCCACCTAGTAACAGCATTCCGAACTAGATAATATTCAATTTTACTACTAAAGGGGTATGATAACTAATTTGGGGTAGAGAATAGACGGATATTCATCAATATATTTTTGCATCAACTGTAGGCATGAGTTGAGAGTATTATCAATACTTCACTTTACTTTAGGAGTTTGATCAAACATCAATTTACAAATTATATGTGTGTAAAGTTACTTTAGCATCACTTGAGAAAAATCTTGCTCCACATCAAGGAATATTTACATAACTAATTACATAACTAACCCATTACCAGAATATTTTCCCTTCCTCTTCGGTGTCCATTGGTGCGGTAAATTTCCCAGGGGCAGTATATCTATTATCAGTGTTAACTGTCATTTTTACACAAGTAACTAGCTTTTGCCAACTAATTGGCGACATTTTTGCCGAAAGATACAAACAAATGTCCAAATTTTTGCCAATATAGAAATATTATTTTATAGAAAATAAGTTGGCAAAAATCAGCATGAGTGAAAAAACCATAGAAAATTACGGGAAAAGTTTTCTCGTTCTAATTTTGCCGATATCATTTGTGATTGTTTTACTGGTCAATACCTGGAAAGTTTTACTCGTAATCTTATTGCTGTTAATGGTTTTGACTATTTGGCAGCAATATACATGGGAAAAGTGGTGTAACCAAGTTAACCCACTTTTCTACGAGTTAATTCAGGAAAATCAGGGAAAAATTACACCCATGGATTTGGCAATTAAGGCTAATTTTTCTGGAGAAACAGGAAAACGTTATTTAGATGCTAAGGCCAAGGAATTTGGTGCTAGTGTAATCGCCTCGGAAAATGAAGGACAATCCTACTATTTTATCACTGCCAGTATTCTTGGCGATATTCTGGATAGTAGTGAATCTTCGGAAGATATTCCCAGACAACCAGTTACTAAAGTTGCCCGTTCGTTTTTATCCCCACCGACTTCAGTACCCCAGGAAGAGAAATCTGAATTTGAATCTTTACCCGAACCAACGCTGAAGGAAATTAAAAAACCCCTAGAAGAACAGTTAGTTTTCGGTTCGCTGATTCAATCTGAATTAGCTAAACGACTCAATGTCTATTCTAGTACAGTTTACAAGCGACGCAATGACCCAGATTTCCCTGAGTGGAGTCGTAGCCGTGATCCTGATGGTATCGCTTGGTCCTATTCTCGTAGATCTAAGGATTTTTTCCCGATACAGAGTCAAAAGGAGTAAACTACCATACAATCCAAAATCCAAAATCTAAAATCTAAAATCGAATCAGCTATTACCGACCCCTATCGCTTGACTGATAGATGTCAGTCCCTTTTCTTCCAGTTTGGTTAATAAACCGGCGAGGATACGACGTACCATCATTGGACCCTCATAAATCCAGCCTGTATAAGTTTGGATTAGACAAGCACCCGCTGTGATTTTTTCCCAAGCATCCTCAGCGCTAAATATACCACCTACACCAATGATTGGCATCTGTCCTTGGGTTTGTTCGTAAATAAAACGAATTACCTCTGTAGAACGATTTCTGACTGGTTTTCCACTAATTCCTCCCCCTTCCTCTTGGGGGGATTTACCTGTTTTTTCAATGATTTGGGTTTTCAGTCCAACACGACTAATAGTGGTGTTAGTAGCGATTAAACCGGCGATTTGGTAAGCTTTAGCTAGATTAATAATATTAGCTATGGCTTCCCATTCTAAATCGGGGGCTATCTTCACAAATATAGGTTTATTTGCCCTATTTTCTCGTTGCAATACATCTATGATTTGACTGAGCATAGTAGCATCCTGGAGCGATCGCAATCCCGGAGTATTAGGAGAAGAAACATTAACTACAAAATAATCACCTAAATCTTTCAGTAATCGAAAACTCTCTAGATAATCCTGGGCTGCTAATTCCAAAGCTGTGATCTTGGATTTACCTAAATTTATACCTATAGGTATAGGTATTGGATAATTCAAGTTTTCTTTCCCCTCCTTCAGTCTTGCGGCCATAGCAACAGCACCAGCATTATTAAAACCCATCCGGTTAAGTGCTGCTTGATCTAAAGGTAAACGAAATAACCGGGGAGGGGGATTTCCTGGTTGCGGGTGATAAGTAACAGTACCCAATTCAGCAAAACCAAACCCAAAATTATGCCACAAAGTAGAGCCAATACCGTCTTTGTCAAATCCAGCAGCCAAACCCAAAGGATTAGGAAATTTCATTCCCAGTATAGTTTGTTCTAGTCGTGGGTCTTGGAGAGATAAAGATTGGTAAAGGAGATGATTTAAACAATTATTAGCCGGATAATAGCTGGTTTTTGCCAGCCAATTGAGACTACTAATAGTTTGTTTGTGTAACCACTCTGGGTCTGTTTTCACCAGAGTAAATAAAAAATGACCAACTAATGCTTTATAAATATCCAATTTAGGTTACGAGTCAGTTAAATTAGGGAATTTCAGAAAATAGTTAACAAAGCCGTAACCCACCCTACCTATGTTTTCTATCATGTCCGGCCAATCACTGACGATATAGTTCATCATTGTATTGCCTTTTCCCAATTACCAATTACCCATTACCAGCTTCAACAGATATGATAATTGTTCAACCGGACATGATATCACAAATCAAATGTTAGTCCTGTAGGACTTACGAATAAGGAAAAATTGGAGACGTTATATACAACGTCTCTATTAGGGTTTTAGGTTACGTACATTAATTAGATGTTCACCTTGGTGTAGCGCGAGATAACTCTTAAGAAGCCACAGCAGTAGAACGAGTACGTCGTCTTCTTCCGTCAGCAACCTTAACAGGAGGTTCTTCCGGGACTTGCATTAGTAGAGTCAAAGCTGGTTGACATTGCAACTCTCTCCGCATAGAACGAGCTAACTCCCGTTCTAGAGTTTCCTGTAATCCACCCCAGTCCGTATCTGCGGGTTGTCCTCCAGCGGGGGAGAACTCTAACCAACGTACACCAAGAATTTCCTCAATGCGTTGTTGCACCCATTTTTGTAGAAGCGATCGCTCAATACTCGTTACCACACCTTGCATATGTAGTTCTGGTTTAGCCATGAGCTTACCACTCCAGTCAATAGCCGCAGCAATAGTCACCATACCTTCTGAAGCCATGCGTTGCCGTTCTTCTAAGACTTTAGAACTAACCATACCCGAACTAGAAGTATCCACCAATTCAATGCCAGCGGCCACTTGACCAGAAACGCGGATAGAATTTTCTGTCAATTCTATGACATCACCATTTTTGATAATTACGATATTTTCCGCCGGAATGCCCATACTTTGAGCAGTTTCCGAATGTTTAACTAACATCCGATGTTCACCATGGAATGGTACAAAGAACTTAGGACGAGTTAAAGCAATCATCAGCTTTTGTTCTTCTTGACAGCCGTGGCCGGAAACGTGGATACCTTTATCCCGTCCATAGACCACTTTTGCTCCCTGAATCATCAATTTATCAATGGTATTAACCACTGCAATGGTATTACCGGGAATGGGGTTAGCGGAGAATGCAACTGTATCCCCTGGACGAATCTTAATATGGGGGTGTTCTTTATTAGCAATTCTTGTCATTGCTGCCATTGTCTCACCCTGAGAGCCGGTGGTTAAGATTAATACTCTTTCCTCTGGCATTCCTCGGACAGTATGCAGCGGTTGAAATAGACTATCTTCACATTTGATATAACCTAAATTCCGCGCATGGGCGATCAAATTTAACATGGAACGACCTACAACTGTGACAACACGATTGTGTTTCTTTGCCAGTTGCAGAATCATGTTAATGCGATGGACACTGGAAGCAAAGGTAGTGACAAATAAACGTCCAGTAGCCTGGTAAAATACTCGGTCAAGGTTGGGAAAAACAGCACGTTCAGAAGGTGTAAATCCTGGAACTTCTGCATTAGTGGAATCACTTAATAAACAGAGTACGCCTTTTTCACCATGTTCTGCTAAACGTTGTAAATCAAAGGTTTCACCATCTACGGGAGTATGATCAATTTTAAAATCTCCTGTGTGGATGACTACGCCTAATGGTGTGTGAATAGCAACGGTAAAGCTATCAGCAATGGAGTGAGTATTGCGAATATATTCCACGAAGAAATGTTTACCAATTCGCACTACGTCACGGGGAAGGACTGTTCTTAATTCTGTGCGGTCTCTGACTCCCGCTTCTTCTAGTTTACCTTCCAGCATGGCCAGCGCTAGTCTTGGTCCATGAATCACGGGAATATCAAATTGCTTCAAATGAAAAGCAATACCACCTATATGGTCTTCATGACCATGAGTGACGATCATCCCTTTAATTTTGTGGCGATTTTCCCTGAGATAAGTTGTATCAGGTAATACTATATTTACGCCGTGCATGGCCTCTGTGGGAAAGGCTAATCCTGCATCTAACAGGATAATTTCGTCCTCATACTCGAAAACACAAGTATTTTTACCTATCTCATGTAAGCCGCCCAAAGGAATAATTTTTAGAGCGGAATTAGCTTCGGTTTTAACCATTTTCTCCTGGAGATTGTTTTTTGTTGTGAATCAGTTGCTAGTTCGGTTTCTTGTATAAAAGAAAACGTTACAGTTCCGTTTAAATCCAGCTTTTATAGAGTCATATTTGATTTCATTTGCATCAAATTGAATCGTTTTTATATTAGATTTTTCCCATAATTGCTTAATTTGTTATATTAAGCGCAGGTAAACATCTTGAAGATTTTTCTTTGGTTGGGAATGACATATATCATGTTTGGACTTTTGCAAAAGGTCTTTTGTCCAGTTATAGCACAGGGGCTTAAATTGTAATTTACTAACGAGTACACATTATTTACACATTATTTATTAAATAAATAAATCGCTCACCTATTTTTGTTTAGATTAAATTCAGCTTTTGCATCACTGATTCTAACTTATTCAACACATCTGTATCAGCTTCACACAGGGGTGGACGGGTTGAACCTACTTCCCAACCTTGTAGCTTCAGTGCTTCTTTGACAGGAATGGGATTTGTAGTTAAAAATAAAGCTTTAAACAATGGGAACAGTTCTAGATGAATGTCGGTAGCAATTTGCATTTTTCCTAGACGAAATGCTCGAATCATCTCCTGTAGTTGATTACCTACTAGGTGAGAAGCTACACTTACCACACCTTCAGCGCCTATTGCTAACATGGGTAGGGTTAAAGAATCGTCTCCAGCATAAATCTGAAATTCTTTTGGTGTCAAGCGGCGAATTTCACTAACTTGATCTAAGTTACCACTAGCTTCTTTAATAGCGACAATGTTATCAATTTTCGCTAACTCTACCACTGTTTCTGGTAGCAGGTTCTGACTGGTCCTGCCAGGAACATTATATAACATCATGGGCAGATCGGGACAAGATTCTGCTATTGCCTGAAAATGTTTATATAATCCGGCTTGTGGTGGTTTGTTGTAATAGGGAACTACTTGTAAAGAACCATGTACTCCTATTTTAGCTGCTTTTTGGGTGGCTGCGATCGCTTCTTTGGTGTAATTAGAACCACACCCAGCTATTACTTTAGCTTTTCCTGATACAGTCTGCAACACCTCCACAAATAATTGGTATTCTTCTTCCCAACTCAGTGTTGGTGATTCCCCTGTTGTTCCACATACCACTAGTGCATCTGTACCGTTATTCACCAGATGGTCTGCCAGTTTTGCGACTACATCATAATTAATACTACCGTCTGCTTGAAACGGCGTAATCATAGCGGTTACTATTGTCCCAAAATCTCCCACACTCTTTTCTCTCCTAAGTTAGTTGTCCGTTGTTCGTTGTCAATTACCCGTGAGAAATCACTCAATTAAAATTTATATTCTAGTAGATTTTAGTAAATTTTTTTCTACTAATAATTCTGCTATTTGTACTGCGTTTAAAGCTGCACCTTTACGGATTTGATCTCCACACAGCCACAATTCTAAACCACAAGGATGAGAAATATCTTGACGAATTCTGCCTACTAAAACTTCATCTTTCCCACTAGCATCTATAGGCATAGGAAAGTAATTTGCTTGCCAATCTTCCACTAATTTAACACCTGGTGATATTCTTAAAATCTCTCTAGCTTCTTCTGGATTAAAGGGAGTGGCAAATTCTAAATTAATCGCTTCCGAGTGAGCGCGGAGAACGGGAACACGGACACAAGTGGCGGTAATTTTGATCTCTTGACTACCAAAGATTTTCCGGGTTTCGTTGACCATTTTCATTTCTTCCTCACAATAGCCCCAAGGTGTTAAAGGGGAATTATGGGTAAATAAATTAAATGCCAATGGGTAAGGTAAGACCTGCGCTAGTGGTTGCTGTCCTTGTAGTATAGCCTCACTTTGGATTTTTACTTCCTCCATGGCTTTAGCTCCAGCGCCGCTGGCAGATTGATAGGTAGCTGCTACAATTCTTTTCACTGGTTTGACCTGATGTAATGGCCATACTGCCAATGACATGAGAATTGTGGTACAATTGGGGTTGGCGATAATTCCCTGATGATTAGCTGCTGCTTGGGGATTTACTTCTGGGACTACTAAAGGTACATCCGGGTTCATGCGGAAGGCACTAGAATTATCAATTACCACTGCTCCTTTTTCTACCGCTACTCCAGCCCAAGTTTTGGAGATGCCACCTCCAGCACTAGCTAATACTATATCCACATTTTCCCAGACATGATCACTTACTGCCTGAATGGGGATATCCTCACCTTTGAATTTTAGTGTTTTTCCCGCGCTGCGTGGCGATGCTAATAATTTTAGGTCAGCTAAGGGAAAGTTCCGACTTTCTAGTAATTCCAGCAACTCCGTACCTACAGCACCGGTTGCGCCCAAAATAGCGACACGATAGGACTTAGACAAACTCGACTCCTCCTTTAAGAGGTAATTAACATTTTTTTAGCACAATTCAAAAAATTATCTCTAAATTATCTCTTTTCTTCCTCTCACCGGGGGCATTAAATAATAAAATTTGCATATTTTTGGGATATTATCTTATTTTTTGAGGTTTATTGAGGAATTTGAGACTTAATTAGATGGTAGTTGACAACAATTCAGTGATGAAAATCAAATATACGACATTATCGGATAATATAACATTGTACAGCAAAATGCAAGAACAGGAAAACCAAAGCCATTGACATTTAGGTATTTTTAATCAGCCCTGATTGTTACGTTATGTTACTGGGATTAGGGCTGCTATGTGGAAATAATATCATAAAGTGTTCAATTCTCAACTTTTGGCGATAAAATGGATATCTGCTAAGAGATATCTATCCACCAATAGAAGGGAATGATGCCTGATCAGCACATCCTACGTGAGAACTCAAGATATAATTGCCGAGGCTATCTTAGCTTCTCACTGTAGTGGGCGATCGCGTCTTGTATATGATTCTCAGATCAAAATATCATAAAAACAGAAACAAAGCATGAAAGTTACTCAGGAAAAACTTCCCGCCAGTCAAATTGGCTTAGAAATAGAAATCACATCGGAAATTACTAAGCAAAAATACGAGCAAGTCATTAAAAATCTCACTAAGACCGTAAATATTCCTGGGTTTCGCAAAGGGAAAGTACCCCAGCAAATATTAGTACAACGACTAGGAACGAGTCGTGTTAAGGCAACTGCCCTAGAAGAAATTATTCAAGAAGGTATTGAGCAAGCAATTAAACAAGAGGCCATTAGCGCCATTGGACAACCTCAACTACGCTCATCCTTTGATGATTTAATTAACAACTATGAACCGGGACAACCCCTAATTATTGCTGCTGCCGTAGATGTAGTACCAGAAATTAAGTTGAATAAGTACACTGGTTTAGAGGCCAAAGCAGAGGAAATCCAGTATGACCCCAGCCGCGTAGATACCGTTATTGACGAACAAAGAGATAAATTAGCCACATTAGTACCTGTAGAAGGACGGGCTGCGGAAATCGGTGATATGGCAGTTATTGATTTTAAAGGTGTAATTGCTAAAGCCGAAGGTGATGATCCTGACAGTGAACCCAAACCAATTCCCGGTGGTGAAGGAACAGATTTTCAAGTGGAGTTACAAGAGGATAAGTTTATTCCCGGTTTTGTTTTGGGTATAGTGGGGATGAATCCTGGAGAAACCAAAGAAGTAGCGGCTCAATTTCCAGAACCCTACGGTAACGAAGAATTATCTGGTAAAGCGGCCTTGTTTACAATCACACTCAAGGAAATTAAAACCAAAGAACTGCCAGAATTGGATGATGATTTTGCTCAAGAAGTCAGCGAATTTGAGACATTAGAGGAACTGCGGGCATCATTGACACAGAGGTATCAAAAAGAAGCGGCTGATAAAACCAAAGAAAACCAGCGGGAGGCTTTATTAACCGAACTACTTAATCATGTGGAAATAGACTTACCACAAACCTTTATTGACAAAGAAGTTGATGCTATGCTGACACAGACAGCCATGAGTTTGTCTGAACAGGGGATAGACGTGAAAAAGCTATTTACCCAAGAAATTATTCCCCAATTGCGGGAAAGATCAAAACCGGAAGCTGTGGAACGTATTAAGCGTTCTTTATCCTTACAAGAAATTGGTAAACGGGAATCTATCGAAGTGACCAACGAAGAAGTGGAAGCCAGAGTCACGGAATTGATAGCAGAATACCCTAATGAAGACTTGGATAAAAATAGACTGGGTGGCGTTGTCAAGGAAGAACTTTTAACCAAAAAGATCGTAGACTGGTTACTAGAACGCTCATCTGTGGAATTAGTACCGGAAGGTTCTTTAAGTTCTACAGCAGAAATAGATTCCCAAGTCCAAAGCACGGAAACAGTTCAGGCAGAAGAAACTAGTAATCCTGAGTAATGAGTAATGGGTAATGGGTAATTGGTAATGGGTAATTGGTAATTGGTAGTTAGGAAACATCTTTCCCCCTACTTCCTACCCCCTGCCTCCCCTACCTTCTGAATTGTGCCGTAGGGCATAATGGTTAACAGTTCACAATTCGATTCCATTTATTGTTAAATATTCTAGTATGCTTGTATCGCAGTCAGGAAATTACCCAATTACCAGTTTGAGTTCTCTAAGCAATAGCCGCAACCTGAGCAGCCCCAGCAACATCGTCCCGATGGTAGTAGAACAGTCTGGTATGGGAGAAAGAGCTTTTGATATCTACTCCCGCTTACTGCGCGAGCGAATTATTTTTTTAGGAACGCCCATAGATGATGTGGTGGCTAATTCAATTGTCGCCCAATTACTATTCCTAGATTCTGAAGACGCGGAAAAAGATATCCAATTGTACATTAATTCTCCCGGCGGTTCTGTTTACGCTGGTATGGCAATCTATGATACAATTCAACAAATACGTCCCGATGTGGTAACTATCTGTTTTGGACTAGCCGCGAGCATGGGGGCCTTTTTACTAACATCTGGAACTGCTGGAAAGCGGATGTCTTTACCTGACTCCCGGATTATGATTCACCAGCCCCTGGGTGGCGCTCAAGGCCAAGCCATTGACATTGAAATTCAAGCGCGAGAAATTCTTTACATTAAGGGTGAATTAAATCAATTAATGGCCAAACATACTGGTCAACCCCTGGAAAGAATTGAAGCTGATACAGAGCGCGACTTTTTCATGTCAGCAGAAGAGGCGAAGAATTATGGTTTGATCGATCAGGTCATTTCTAGGCAAAATCTTCCCACAGCAGGGTAAAACGTCACTATTCTGAAATAAGAGGCTGATATGTCTAAGTACGACTCCCATTTAAAGTGTTCATTTTGTGGCAAGTCTCAAGAGCAAGTACGTAAATTAATCGCAGGTCCGGGAGTCTACATCTGCGACGAATGCGTTGACTTGTGTAATGAAATCCTCGATGAGGAATTGCTAGATACAAGTAATACCGCCTCAGCGGCACCAAAGTCAGAACAACCAGAAAAACGCCGCACCCGTTCGTCTAATCTTTCCTTTAATCAAATCCCCAAACCGAGGGAGATTAAAAAGTATTTAGATGAACACGTAATCGGACAGGATGAAGCTAAAAAAGTCCTGTCGGTGGCTGTTTACAATCACTACAAACGGTTGGCTGTTCTTGAGTCTAAGGCTAGTGGTAAACCGGGTGCTGATGATGCTATAGAAATACAAAAGTCTAATATTTTACTTATTGGACCGACTGGTTGCGGTAAGACTCTATTAGCACAAACTCTGGCCAAAATCCTGGATGTTCCCTTTGCGGTAGCCGATGCGACAACCCTAACGGAAGCGGGCTATGTGGGGGAAGATGTAGAAAATATCTTGTTACGACTGTTACAAGTGGCAGATTTGGACGTGGAAGAGGCTCAAAGGGGGATTATTTACATTGATGAAATTGATAAAATCGCCCGCAAAAGTGAAAATCCTTCAATTACCAGAGATGTTTCTGGAGAAGGGGTACAGCAAGCTTTGCTGAAAATGCTAGAGGGGACTATTGCTAATGTACCACCCCAGGGCGGACGTAAGCACCCGTACCAAGACTGTATTCAAATTGATACAAGCAATATTTTGTTTATCTGTGGTGGTGCTTTCGGCGGTTTGGAAAAGGTTGTAGATCAGAGAATTGGCAAAAAGTCAATGGGCTTTGTGCAACCAGGAGAAGTGCAAACTAAAGAAAAACGCGCTGCTGACACCCTGCGTCATCTACAACCGGATGATTTGGTCAAATTTGGCATGATTCCTGAGTTTATCGGGCGCATTCCCATGGTGGCTGTAGTAGATCCTTTGGATGAGGAGGCACTGATGGCAATTTTAACAGAACCACGGAGTGCCTTGGTCAAACAGTACCAAAAACTACTGAATATGGATAATGTCCAGTTAGATTTTAAACCAGATGCGTTAAAAGCGATCGCTCAAGAAGCCTATCGCCGGAAAACTGGAGCGCGAGCTTTACGAGGTATTGTGGAAGAATTGATGCTAGATGTGATGTATGAGTTACCTTCCCGTAAGGATGTGACTCGTTGTACTATCACTAAGGAAATGGTGGAAAAACGTTCTACTGCTGAATTACTAGTACATCCTTCTTCTTTACCAAAACCAGAATCAGCATAATTGTCAGTTGTCAATTGTCAATTGTCAATTGTTGCCCATCAGTTGTCAGTTGTCAATTGTCAATTGTTAGTTTTGAATTGTTAAGTAGGTTGGCGTTAAAAGTTGTCGTTATGAAAAGGGAACAGGAAACAGGGAACAGGGAACAGGGAACAGGGAAGAGGTTTTGAGCAACTTTACTTTTCGTTACTTATGTCGGTTTTTTTCCGTTCACCTACTTAGTTTTTAATTGTTAGTTTTTAATTGTTAGTTCTTAACTGTTACCATGACTTATATAAATGTTCGGGGTGTTGATCATTATTACGAGTGGGTCAAAAAACCATCAAATATTATTAAACCAGTAATGGTTTTTATGCACGGTTGGGCGGGTTCAGGCAGATATTGGCAAAGTACCGCTGAAGCATTATTAGATAATTTTGATTGTTTACTTTATGATATGCGCGGGTTTGGGCGTTCTCATGTTCAACCTGATTTAAGTTATGAATTAACAGAATATGCAGAAGATCTAGCGGTGTTATTAAATCAGTTAAATCTGGAGCGTGTTTATATTAATGCTCATTCTATGGGTGCTTCCATAGCGACTTTATTTCTCAACCGCTATCCACAAAAAGTAGAAAAAGCAATTTTAACCTGTAGCGGTATTTTTGAATATGATGAAAAGGCCTTTGCAGCTTTTTATAAATTTGGAGGATTAGTAGTTAAATTCCGTCCTAAGTGGTTAGGAAAAATCCCCTTAGCCGATAGAATGTTTATGGCTAGATTTCTCCATAGTCCTATTCCTAAATCTGAACGTCAGGCTTTTTTAGAAGATTTTATTAATGCTGATTATCAAGCCGCTTTGGGAACAATTTTCACGTCTGTGAGTAAAGAACAAGCGGAATTTATGCCCCAAGAATTTGCTAAACTAACTGTACCAACCCTTTTAGTAGCGGGGGAATATGATATTATTATTCCTGCTGAATTGGGTAAAAAAGCAGCAGCTTTAAACGATAAAGTTAAATTAACAATTGTTCCTAATACTGCACATTTTCCCATGTTAGAAGATGCAGCAACTTATTTAGCAAGAGTGAGAGATTTTTTAAATACAGGCGTTTAACACAAGATAATTGACGATTTTTTGTGGTAAATTACTCCATTGATTGATAATCTTGGTCGTTAATTTATCTAGTAAATCAATTGTTACACAGATTCAATAGCTGTCTATTTTTGATTTTAGTCCTAGATTTTTTAGCGGGAAACCTAGAAAACCAACTTATTACCTTTCCTAAGAGGATGTTTTAAAAGTATTGGGCCAATATAATATGGCTTCGCCTCCCGTCAGGGATACTAAGTGCACACCTAAACAGGCGTTGTTACCACCTGGGTCGACTGTAGACGCGATTCTTCATCACCGATTTTAGCATTAATATCATGTCCGCCCAATCACTGACGATATAGTTCCTCATTGTATTGCCTTTTCCCAATTACCAATTACCCATTACCAGCATCAACAGATATGATCAGTGTTCAACCGGACATGATATAATTTAGACTTTACAAACATCCTCTAAATAACCTAAAATCCAGTAGTGAATAGTCTGATAATCCCCAAGATAGTGCCTAGAGGACCAGCTACAGTATTAACTCTATCACCTGTTTTAGCTAAAACGTTGCGATCAACTACGACAACATCATTATTACGCAGGATCGGATTAGTTTCTTCATTAATTCCTTTAGATAAATCCACTTTAATTGGACGTTTAGTAACTGTACCATTGGCATTGAGTCGAATTAGTTCTATACTTCCTTTACTGGCTCTACTATCATTGAAACCACCAGCAGCTAATAATGCCTGATTTAAAGAGCTATTGGGTTGTAATTTTACTGCTCCCGGTCTTTTAACTTCACCGACTACACCCACTTCAATGGTATTTGGCGACAAAGTAGTGGTGGCCAATTGCGTAGCTTCAGCCGCACTAATGTCCATAGCTGTAGGAATGAAAATTGTATCTCCATCTTGGACCACAATGTCTTGATTGATATCACCACTTTGCAGTAATTGCCAGAGGTTGATATCTATAGTTTGTTCCGTACCAGTGCGAGTAGGACGGCGTAATTTAATCTTCCGTACATCTGCAAGGGACGTAATTCCCCCTGCTAGTTGTAAACTCCGCATCACAGTGGGTAAACCACCACCAGCACCACCACCCTCTGCTCCACCCGCATTTCCAGCGGTGACAAGATAAGAACCAGGACGGTAAACCTGACCAATTACCACCACTGTGCGGGGTGAAGTTTGACTAGCAGCAAAGTTAGCCGCAAAGAGATTCCGAGCTTCAGCCACATTTAGGCTAGTAGCAGTGGGAACAATAATCGTATCTCCGTCTCGTAAGGTAATTTCCTGGGATATTCGTCCTGTTTGAGTCAATTCCTTTAAATTTAGGGAAACCGTCTGCTCCCCAGCACGCCCTACTTTGCGCCTTAATTGCACTTGAGTCACGTCTGCTGCTAATGTCACACCTTGAGCTATAGTTAGGGCAGCTAATACCGTTGGGTATTGTACACCGGGGTTATTTCCTGCTCCTCCTTGTAAGCTGAGGGTGTAAGCTCCCGGTCTGGTTACCTCTCCAGCTACAAACACATTTATGGGACGAGGTGATAATAAGTTAACGGAAATCAGGGGACGTTTGAGAAAGCGAGAATATCTTTTAGCAATGGTATCAGAGGCCTGTTCAGTTGTTAAGCCAGAAACGGGTACACTACCAATTAAGGGCATATTAATTGCACCACCAGGAGGAATTTGATATTCACCTGTATATTCTGGAACTTCAAATACATTTACACGGATGAGATCACCACCTCCTAATAAGTAATCTGTAACTATACTAGATGTTGATTTTACTGGCTGCTTCTGTGCCATACTCACAGATGGTAAAGCGATGTTGACCGTTGTTAACAATGCTAAACTCGTAGTCGAATGGGTGAGGAATTTACACAAATTTTTATTAAGCATACTTACCTGAGACTTGGAGATAAAGATATTTGCAGTTATTCTGAAACATTTTAACGTTGATTACACTTAAACATCGCCGTGGCTCAACAATTTTATTTTCTCATAAATCTTTAGTTTTCCGGACATAAATAGTTATAATTGATTACTTTGGGATCTGAATTTTATATTTTCCATGAAGTTAATTACCCTCTCAATTTATTTACACAATTTAATTTTCAATTTCTACAATAATTTTTGATTCTATATTTTTCACTTCTCCCCATAGATTTTTTAGATATCTCTAGACACTTACCTCCGTTTTTACCTTGTTTAACTTTTACCTCAGATG
>NZ_KE384603.1:16444-34852 GCF_000426905.1 Dolichospermum circinale AWQC131C | reverse complement strand
ATGGGTTTTACCTGGGTAAAACGCAAAGATTGTAAAGTTTTATTGCAGGATTCAACACTTGTGCCTCAGATGATATTTTAAAAGTCTTCGACAAATACAAATATAAATATAAATATAAATATGAATTTAGACTTTTAAAGCATCCTTAAATCTACCGTGTTACAACAGATTAACTTGTTAATATAGCAGTCTTGTGAAAAATAAAATTACGACTTAGGGTTGATTTATCCATGAATATTTGCCAATGTTAGTGATCTTAATCACTAATTTATTTACAATAGTTGATAATCTGATTAAATCAATTAAGTCCATGATTTCGGCTTTGAATTTGCTGAATGAAAAACTCTTCTAGAGATTGACGTGATAGGTTCATGCTGATGATTTTTCCTCCCATTAAACCCAAACTAGATAGAAAATCGTCATCATCTTTTTCGAGTGTACCTTGCCAAAAACCATCCACACCAAATTCTAAACTAGCTATCCATTTTTTCAAGATTTCTCTATCTCCTCCTTGGCCTTGAATATGATATGTGTTATTTTCACCCAAAAGTTGATTGAGAGAACCGGAACAGATTAATTCTCCTTGAGCAAGAATAGCCACACGGTCGCAAATTTTTTCCACTTCATTCAACAAATGACTATTAAAAAATATGGTTTTACCAGATGCTTTCAAAAAAAGAATAATTTCTCGCATTTGATAACGTCCCAGGGGATCAAGTCCAGACATAGGTTCATCTAAGAAAACCAAATCAGGATCATTAATTAAAGCTTGTGCCATCCCCACACGCTGAAGCATACCTTTAGAATAACGCCGCATTTGCTTTTTACGAGCATCAGCTTGGGATAAACCGACTAATTCCAGTAATTGGGGAATACGTTGACGTTGTAATTTTTGGGGAATTTGAAATAAACCCGCTGCTAACTCTAAAAATTCCCAACCACTGAGGTAGTCGTATAAATAGGGATTTTCCGGGAGGTAGCCAATATGTTGTTTAACTTTAACATCACCTATGGGTTGACCTAATAATAATCCCCTTCCAGATGTGGGGCGGATAATTCCCAACAACAATTTTAACAAAGTGGTTTTACCAGCACCATTGGGACCGAGCAAGCCAAAGGTCTCTCCAGGATACACTTGTAAAGAACAGCTTTTGAGGGATACAACTTTTTGATTGAGCCAAAATCCCGTGCGATATACCTTTCGTAATTCACAAGTCAGAACTACAGGTTGTTTCTCTAGGGGATTTTGTCGAGCATTGGAGTTGTCTGCAACAGAATTCATGGACGTGAAATTATCAACTACTGACTATTGAGAACTATCTACATATTAACCGCTGTCGGGAATTTTTATAATACACCTTTGGAACTAGGAATGGTTTCTGCTCGACGTGGATCAATTTCCGCTGCTACTCGCATAGCTCTAGCAAAGGCTTTAAAAGCAGCTTCAATAATATGATGGGAATTAATACCATCTAATTGACGAATATGTAAGGTCATTTGGCTATGATTTACCAAGGCCACAAAAAACTCCCGCACCAATTGTGTATCATAGGTCCCCACCCGTTGAGTAGGAATTACTAAACCATAACTGAGATGAGGTCTACCGGAGAAATCTAAGGATACTTGTACCAAGGCTTCATCTAAAGGAGCAGTAAAATTACCAAAACGGACAATTCCTTTTTTATTTCCCAAAGCTTGAAATAAGGCTTGTCCTAGAGTAATTCCCACATCTTCATTAGTGTGATGATCATCAATTTCCCAATCACCTTGAGCTTGAATATCGAGGTCAAATAACCCATGGGAGGCGATTTGATGGAGCATATGATCTAAAAAGGGAATACCTGTAGATACTTTACATATACCTGTGCCATCAAGGTTGATAGTCACATAAATATTAGTTTCACCAGTAGTACGGTGAAGTGAGGCTATACGAGGTGTTTGTTTGTTGTCAGTTGTCATTTGTCGGTTGTCAGTTGCAATAGGTAATAGGTAATAGGTAATAGGTAATGGGTAATGGGTAATAGGTAATAGGTAATAGGTAATGGGTAATAGGGGCAATAAATATTATCCCTGCCCCTGCTCGTTGCCTGTTCTTACATTCCCATAATTTCATATCCTGCATCTACATACAGGATTTGTCCAGTAATACCGCTTGCCAAATCACTACACAAAAAAGCGGCTGTATTACCTACTTCCAATTGAGTGACAGTGCGACGGAGCGGGGCTACTTCCTCAACGTGATGAATCATATCTAGAATACCACCGACTGCGGAGGATGCTAAGGTGCGAATAGGACCTGCCGAAATGCCATTAACACGAATATTTTCAGGACCAAATTCGGCTGCTAAATAACGAACACTGGCTTCTAGACCTGCTTTAGCCACACCCATAACATTATAATTAGGAATTGCTCTAACTGCTCCCAAATATGTAAGAGTAATAATACTTCCGCCTTCAGTCATCAAAGGTTTAGCAGCGCCGCTCAACTGTACAAGAGAATAAGTGCTAACTTCTAAAGCCGTATTGAAACCAGAACGGGAAGTTTGGCTAAAACCGCCGGTCAAATCTTCCTTTTTGGCAAAAGCCAAACAATGGACTAGAATATCTAATTTTCCCCATTCTTGCCGGATAGTTGCAAAAGTAGATTGAATTTGCTCGTCATTTTCGACATTGCAGGGCAGAAACAAACTAGGGTTGAGCGGTTCTACCAATTCAGCCACTTTTTTTTCCATTTTACCCTTGTCATCAGGCAAATAGGTAATACCTAAATTAGCCCCCGCTTTGTGCAGTTGCTGGGCAATTCCCCAAGCGATAGAACGGTTATTGGCAATACCTGTAACTAGGGCATTTTTTCCAGACAGATTCAGCATAAACTTTGCTAATATAATTCATCATTAGGAGCATACTAGAATCTGACCCTAGTTTAACTTTGTGCGGCTAGAAATTTTCCAAAATTGGCAAAGAGTAGGCAGTAAGTACCTGGCAAATCATCACCATATTTGTAAATTTTCTCAAGAAAATTCCCAGCTTTGGGGCAAAAACCGGAGACGATAACTAGCAGAACTACTTATCAATAATTACTAGCTAACCTGAACCAAAATCATGTATCATAATCAACGAAGAACTAGAAAATATGAATTTGGGTATAGGAAAAACAAAAAAAATAACGGTGCTTTATTGATTTTTCAGGTGTATTCTTAGGTAATTAGTTTTTGTTTTTCTGGCATTGGGTAGGGGAAGGGAGATGATCGTGACACAAGACAAAGCCCTAGCAAATGTTTTTCGTCAGATGGCCACCGGGGCTTTTCCCCCGGTTGTCGAGACGTTTGAACGCAATAAGACGATCTTTTTTCCGGGAGATCCTGCTGAACGAGTTTATTTTCTTCTCAAGGGTGCGGTGAAACTGTCGAGGGTGTATGAGGCAGGAGAAGAAATAACGGTGGCTCTGCTGAGGGAAAATAGCGTTTTTGGCGTGCTGTCTCTATTGACGGGGAATAAGTCTGATCGATTCTATCATGCAGTGGCATTTACCACTGTAGAATTGCTTTCAGCGCCAATTGAACAAGTGGAGCAGTCACTCAAGGAAAATCCAGAATTATCAATGTTAATGCTGCGAGGGCTGTCTTCGCGGATTCTCCAGACGGAGATGATGATTGAAACTCTGGCTCACCGGGACATGGGTTCACGGTTAATTAGTTTTTTACTGATTCTTTGCCGTGATTTTGGCGTTCCTTCTGCTGATGGTATTACCATTGATCTGAAGTTATCACATCAGGCGATCGCTGAAGCAATTGGTTCGACTCGCGTTACTGTGACTAGACTTTTGGGAGATTTACGCGAGAAAAAAATGATTTCCATTCATAAAAAGAAGATTACTGTGCATAAACCTGTCGCTTTAAGTAAGCAATTTACTTAAAATTTATAATTTATGGGGTCAGGTCAATAAATTTTGGATTTTGGATTGACGATTTTGGATTGACTCTACCCTAAAGTGTGGAGCTTGAGGATTTTAGATTGGTGAAACATTGGATTAGTTCTGCCCTGAAATTGTAGGGGGCAACTGAAATTGTAGGGGGCAACGGCCGTTGACCCCTACTTGTACCGAAAATTCCCAATCTAAAATCTAAAATCTAAAATCTAAGATTTTTTGGTCAGGTAATGGAATTGGTACGGATTTTCAGATATTAGGGGCAACCAATTCCAAAATTACCCCCACAAATTGATTATTTATCCACAGACAATGGTTGAACGTAGTAGGCTAGATTGGTCAGTATTTCACTAGCTAACAATGACCACTGGTTACATCCTAATTGTAGCAATTCTTATCCTGGGAGGCGTAATTGCCACCGTGGGCGATCGCATCGGCACACGGGTTGGTAAGGCACGTCTCTCACTCTTCAATTTGCGTCCCAAAAAAACGGCTGTAATTGTGACTATTTTTACGGGTGGTCTGATTTCTGCCACCACTTTAGCAATTCTATTTGCTGCTGATGAAGGATTACGAAAGGGTTTATTTGAGTTGGAGGATATTCAAAGGGATTTGGGACAAAAGCGGGAACAACTAAAAACCGCAGAAACTCAAAAAGGTCAGGTAGAACGTGAGTTAAATCAAAGCAGACAAGAACGAAGTCAGGTACAACAAGAATTACAAACTATCAATAAATATTTGCGAGCGGCAAATACTAAACAAAAAGCTACACAATCTCAATTGAATCGTACTCTTAACCAACAGGCTAAAACTCAAGTACGACTTTATGAAACTCAATCTCGTCTCGGTGGAATTGTGGTTCAATATCAACAAGCTAAAACTGAATTACAAACTCTTTACAATCAGCGTCTGACATTACAAAGTGCAGTGCAAGAATTAAAGTCAGAACGGGAAAGATTGTATGCTCAAAGTAAGCAAGCTATTGATGAGGCAAAGACGGCTATTGAAAAACGCGATCGCAAAATTACTAAATTAGATAAGCTGATTCAAAACCGCAATCTACAAATTAAACAACGAGAAGAAATTATTCTGACAAGAGAATCTCGTTTACAAGAATTGGAAAAACAACAAAAATTTTTAGAACAAGAAGTAGCTAGATTAGAAAAATATTATCAGTCTTACCGTGATCTCCGGTTGGGTAAATTAGGTTTAGTTAGGGGTCAAGTGATAGTGGCAGGGTTAATTACTGTTGATAAACCTATTATGGCAACTCAGGCAATTATCCAAATTTTACAAGAAGCTAACCGCAATGCCAATATTCAATTAACTGAACCTGGCGCTAAATCTACAAATACAGAAATACTGCGTGTTACTAAAAATCAAGTTGATCAATTAATTGCACAAATTAAAGATGGTCGAGAATATGTAGTACGAATCTTTTCAGCAGGTAATTACGTTAGAGGTGAAAAGCAAATCGAATTTTTTGCAGATGCAGCCCGAAATCAACTAGTGTTTTCATCAGGTGAGGTACTGGCTACAACTACAGCCGATTTAATTAATATGACATCTGACCAACTGCGTCAACGTCTAGATTTACTAGTTTCTGCTTCTCAATTTCGCGCTCGAAATGCGGGAATTGTTGAAGCTGTAGAAGTAGAAGGGACTTTTATTCGCTTTGTTACTCAATTACAGCAAACAGAGCAAGAGATAGAAGTTAAAGCCGTAGCCGCAGAGGATACTTATACTATTGGTCCATTAAGAATAAAATTAGTGGCTTTATTAAATGGACAAATTCTTTTCACTACGTGAACAATCAAAAATCAATTTAACATAAACTAATAACAAAGCAGAAATTGACACAATTACTAAATTAATTTACAATAACAAATGATTGACTTACAATAATAAATGATTAACTTACAATAACAAATGATTGACTTACAATAACAAATGATTGACTTACAATAACAAATGATAATAACAAAGAATTAAAAATAATGTATCCAATGACTAACATACAACCTGTAGTTTTAGGATTTGATCCTGGTCGTGATAAATGTGGTATTGCGGTAATGGGATTAGATAGACAACTGTATTATCATCAAGTGATATTAGCAGAAGAGGCGATCGCTAATATTGAAGTACAATTACAAAAATTTCCTGTATCGTTAATAGTGATGGGAGATCAAACAACAGCTAAAAAGTGGAAACAGCAACTTAATCAAGAATTAAGTAAACCGACAAATATTATTTTAGTTGATGAACGTTATTCTACCTTAGAAGCACGCGATCGCTATTGGCAGATGTATCCACCCCAGGGTATAATTAAACTATTACCCAAAGGAATGCGTCAACCTCCCAGGGCAATAGATGATATTGTGGCAGTCCTTCTGATTGAAAGATACTTAAACCGACTAACTAACTAATAATTTAAAGTTCAGCCCGAATTGTGAAAGCATAATCTCCCCCAGGTTCTAATTGATAATCTTGTTGTTCTAAAAACCGTCCTAGAGGTTCTTTAATTAAAGCACGACCTTGGGAAGGCTTTACAGAAAGTTCCCCCCGACGAAAATGCCACTGGAAATGCCATTGAAAATTACCAGCGCTGACTTCACCTTCAAGAAAGCCCTGTTGCCAAGATTGGCGAATAATTCTAACATGGGCGGTAGTTTCTGGCAGACGTTTTGCACTCACGCTTATTTAATGTCAGGTATGGGATAAAAGCCAATTATTTATGTAGGCTATTTATTTTACGTACTAAAAATAGCTTAAATCAATAAACTAATAAAGACAACATAAGATAGTAAGGTCTGGGTTTTTAACTGCTGATTTGTAGTCAAATGACGATAAATACAAGATAATCATGCAATAATTCCATTCTGGAATGAATTTTGTTACGAAAATAACAGATAATAAGAAGGACATTGTTTATTACTGCGATCGCCCACTACAAAATATACAAAGTAGTGGGTTTTATCTCAACTTGAGGATTATTAACCATGGAGTCCCGTCATTGACTTGCAGCCAATGTTATATAAAACTATTTGTCAAGACTGTGCTTTTTATGTTAAATCACAGTGTACTCACCCTGATGAGTTAGATGTTAATTGTGCTACCGTAAATTTTTGTAGTTCATTTACTCCAGCGGTAGAAATTGATAGTCCTTGTGTGTCTTTTGGTAATGATGATAAATATTAATTCAGTTGCTTGAAAACTCGCAATTTTTACTATTTGTTCAGAAATAATGTACAATGTAATGTATACATTAAATATACTTCTAAATTGTGTCAACCAAAATTCGCAAACAGATTTACATCCAAGCACGTCAAGAACATCTACTAAAAGAGATTGCACAACAAACAGGTGTAAGTGAAGCCGAGATTATCCGTCAAGCCATTGACCTTCATCTTGGGGAAATAACTGTCCCCCAAACTGATATCTTACTGTGGGAAGCCGAAAGGGAATTTATTGCACAAATCAAAACTCGACCTGTTCAAGCTGGAGGTAGGGACTGGAAGCGGGAAGACCTTTATGAACGGTAGAGTTTTTATTGATACAAACATTCTTGTGTACATCTACGATCCATTAGATACCGCAAAACAGGAACAAGCGATCGAAGTTGTTGATAGGTTAATTCGTTCTGGAAAGGCAGTAATTAGTACCCAGGTGATAGGGGAGTTTTTTATGGCTACAACCCGGACCAGAAGATCACTTTTAACTCCCGCTGAGGCACTGATGCGAATGCGTAACTACTTAGCCATTTGCCATATTGTTAATATGACAAAATTAATCTCCCTAGAAGCTATTCGTGGTGTAGAAACCCATAACTTTAGTTTTTGGGACGCGCAAATTTGGGCAACAGCAAGACTTAATCAAATTGAAGAAATTTACAGTGAAGATTTTCCATCAGGTGCAACTGTTGAGGGTGTAAAGTTTACAAATCCTTTTAAACTGAATGATGTCATGTCCAGTTGAACACTTATCATATCTGTTGAGGCTGGTAATGGGTAATTGGTAATTGGGAAAAAGCAATACAATGATCAACTAAGTAGGGCTTGCTGATAGCCTGCGTGGCGTAGCCATAAAAGTTGTCTGTGAAAGCAGGGAACAGGGAACTCTTAACTGGGAACAGTTTTAACTGCTGGATATCCTCAATTTTCCAAATCCGACAAAGAAAAATGCACTTATTTTGAGACACCATTAGCCAAAACCTTGCACTTTTTTGTGGTAAAAATCCGCGAAACCCTTTTTTTAAATCAAGGATTACAAGCGATTCAGTCGGGAAAATTATCAGCTTTTAGACAGATGAATAATTCTGGAGGAATAAGTAGAAATTAATTAAACAACTAACGGAGTAAAAAAATGAGTAAAACCAAAACTCAAGAACCCATTAGTAACTTAGAGTATGATTTTATCAGTGTACTGCATAATAAAGCAGTAGCAGTTCAAGCTTATGAAAATTATATCAAAGACGCAAAAGAGGCTAATTCCACCCCTTGTGTAGAATTGTTCCAAAAATTGCGCCAGTCAGAAATTGAACAAGCACACGAAATCCGCCAGCATCTCCAAGAGGTGATGCAGCAAGGTAAGATGTAGTTAATAGTAGGGGTGGGTTTAAGAGGTTAATCAGTTAAACCCCCCCTACTCATTAACGAATATACTCTTTTAGTACGCTGTTACGATTAGGGTGACGTAATTTACGGAGTG
The DNA here is from genome assembly GCF_000426905.1 of Dolichospermum circinale AWQC131C. Taxonomy (NCBI): domain Bacteria; kingdom Bacillati; phylum Cyanobacteriota; class Cyanophyceae; order Nostocales; family Aphanizomenonaceae; genus Dolichospermum; species Dolichospermum circinale. The sequence goes on along the minus strand of NZ_KE384603.1, from coordinate 26,217 downwards.
CTTTGGCTTCGATTTGGCGAATACGTTCGCGGGTGACGTTAAAAATCTGGCCGATTTCTTCTAGGGTTTTCATGCGGCCATCGTCTAAACCATAGCGTAATCGGAGAACGTCCCGTTCACGAGGTCCAAGACTATCTAGGACTTTTTCTAGGTCTTCCCGCAGCAAGTTTTTAGAAACTTGGTCTTCTGGGGTTTCACCTTCTGACTCAATAAAATCACCTAAACGAGAGTCTTCTTCTTTACCTATGGGTGTTTCCAAAGAAATTGGTAACTGGGCAGATTTGGCAATAAACCGCAGTTTTTCGATGGTCATTTCCATGCGAGTGGCAATTTCTTCCTCCGTGGGTTTGCGTCCCATTTCTTGAGACAGGAGTTTGGTAGTCTTCTTAATCCGGGAAATGGTTTCGTAGAGATGAACCGGTAGACGGATAGTGCGGGACTGGTCGGCGATCGCCCTTGTAATTGCTTGACGTATCCACCATGTAGCGTAGGTAGAAAACTTATAGCCTTTTTCGTGATCAAACTTTTCAGCCGCACGAATCAACCCCAAACTACCTTCTTGAATCAAGTCTTGGAAGGACAAGCCACGGTTCATGTATTTCTTGGCAATGGAAACCACCAGTCGCAGGTTCGATTGTACCATTTTCTCCTTAGCCCTTCTCCCTATGTGGAGTCTAGAGCGCAGGGCTGGTAATGATAATTTTACTTCTCCTGCCCATTCTTCTGGTTCTGGTATCCGTTCTAGTTTTTCATACAAACTCTTGTAAGCATCTTCTAGCACCAGTAGTTCCGCTATTTTTCGCGCCAGTTCAATTTCTTCATCTGCGCGTAATAGACGAATCCGGCCAATTTCTTGCAAGTACAGACGAATGGAATCTTCGGTGTATTGCTTTTTCTTGGTTTGTGCCCGAGGACGCGATTTAGCGGCTTTTCCAGACTTGGTGTCGTCCTCATCAGACTGAGGATCTAAAAAATCATCAATTTCGCCATCATCAGCCAGCAATAAGTCCTCTTCTTCTATTTCTATTGAGAGTTCTTGTAATTCGATCTCAGGCGGATTTATCATTTCTAGGTCAGGCTGATAAATATTATCGAGTACGTTGTTAGCCTGGTTCATGCCGCGTTCCTCATACTCCTTGCAGAATCAGTTACTCAAGACATTTTGATTACTTTTGGCTTCAAGTAATCTCTGAACCGAAAATTAGGTTTTGGCTGTTTAACCTTAAATATTTTCGGTGTTGTTTTCCCTGTTTTAATCAGGTTTTTGCTGTGGCAATGTCATTTATAATGTGACTTGCTCACTTTCCCAATGGTCATACATGACGACGCTAGATATCACTTTCGATTAACTGAATCTATCAAACTAGGTTCATCTTTCTTCAAAAAGCTTCCTGATGCGGAACAATTGTATGACCTTTGGTAGATTTAACTGTAAATACCGTTTTGATTGTAGCCTGTTTCACAGAAAATGCGCTTTTTTTGTGCATTATTTATGAACTCCTGGAAGTCAGATCAAGCTACCTTTATCAAAAAGACATTAAAAATGGTGGTAACACCATTAATCTTATCGAAAACTTGTTGGTTTGACAGTGGCATTTTCATTAAATTAAAAGGTAGGAGCAATTGTTGCTCTATAAAACCTATGCAAATTGTTCTGATATCAACAATTTGTTCTGTCCTGCTTCAACTTCACCCGACTGCGGGTAACTGTTTACAGCAGGCATTAGTTTTATTTAAACTAATTGTACCACCGTCTGTTAATGACTGCTGTTTGTTTCCAGGCGCTAACCTCTGTATGTGCTATACCAAAAACCTAAACTAAGGAGTTAAGATTGTCGGGTATTTTAGCACCGCGAGAGATGAACTGAGATTTGACTCAATTCAGCCTTATTCACACATTAGCGCAGAGTTGAGATTTCTACCCTGTGCAACTTGACAAACTGTTCTTATTGTATACAACGATATTTTAATCAGATGATACATAATATTGTTACTAAAGTTGCCTAATGCTATTTTTAGGTAATTTCAGGTATGTTAATTATCCTTGTGAATACTTCTGATTTTAAGCAAGTGGCTGTCATCTCTCGGTAAAACTCTTGTGTATAGTTATCAATTTTTGCTTTGTAGATAATAATATCTAGTCAAGCTATCTAAGCATAGCAAATGCTTTATGCCTTTGTGGGGAAAATTTATAATTTTTCGAGAAAAATTTTAGGGAACAGGGGTAATTACCCATTACCTCTGTTTCCATTCCTTAAATGTCTAAATCTGTCATATTCAGTTTAGATCCATAAGTCTCAATAAATTCCCGTCTAGGCGCGACCCGATCGCCCATTAAAATGGTAAAAATTCGATCTGCTTCGGCTGCGTCTTCAATTTCCACTCGTTTGAGGGTGCGGGTTTCTGGGTTCATGGTGGTTGTCCACAGTTGTTCAGGCATCATTTCCCCCAACCCTTTAAACCGCTGAATGGTATAATTAGCATTACTAGGTAGAGTATCTAGATGCTGTTGTAATTCCCGTTCGCTGTAACAATATTGGTAATTTTTGCCTCGTTCTACTTTATACAGTGGCGGGCAAGCAATGTAAATGAAGCCTTGTTCAATTAAAGCCCGTTGATAGCGGTAAAAGAAAGTTAATAACAGAGTGCGGATGTGCGCCCCATCTACGTCAGCATCAGTCATTAATACTACATGATGATATCGTAATTGTGAGGAGTTAAATTCTTCACCTTTAACTCCTAAACCCAGTGCGGTAATTAAGGCTTGAATTTCATTATTTTTATAGATTTTGGCATCATCAGTTTTTTCGATATTGAGAATTTTACCACGCAAAGGGAGAATTGCTTGGGTGCGGCGATCGCGTCCTTGTTTCGCACTTCCACCCGCTGAATCCCCTTCCACAATGTATATTTCAGATTCAGCCGGATCACGAGAGCTACAATCTGCTAACTTACCAGGTAGAGGGGAAGATTCTAATACTGATTTCCGCCGAACTAATTCCCGTGCGTGTCGAGCAGCTTCAGCAGCTTTAAACGCTTGGATAGCTTTATCGAGAATAGCATCAGCTATAGCGGGGTGAAAATCGAGATACTCCGTGAGGACTTCACCGACAAAAGAATCAACAATACCGCGAACTTCCGTATTTCCCAGTTTAGTTTTAGTTTGTCCTTCAAATTCAGGATCAGGGACTTTCACAGAAATAACAGCAGTTAAACCTTCGCGGACGTGTTCACCACTGAGATTAGATTCATTCTCTTTAATTTTATTGCGTTTGCGAGCGGTAGCATTTAATGTCCGAGTTAAAACTGCCTTTAAACCTTCTAAGTGCGTACCACCATCAATAGTGCGAATATTATTAGCAAAACCCAGCACATTATCCGTATAAGCATCAGTACACCATTGTAAAGACACTTCTACCTGGACATTGTTGCGTTCCCCTTGAACATAGATAATTTCTTCATGGAGAGGCTGCTTATCACGATTCATGTAGGCGATATATTCCTTAATACCACCTCTGTACTCGTAGGTTTCTATTTTAGGGGTATCGCTTTTAATAATTTCTAAGCGATGATCTGTAAAAGTAATTTTTACACCGGCATTGAGGTACGCCAACTCACGTAAGCGTCCAGATAAAGTAATGTAATCAAATTCTATGCTAGTAGTAAAAATTTGTGTATCTGGCTTAAAGGTGATAGAAGTTCCCGTTCGATCTTCTTTGTAAGGCTTTGCTACCAATTCAGTAACGGGGAAACTGCGTTCATATCGTTGAGTATGTATCTTGTGATCACGCCAAACCGTGACTTCTACAAACTCAGATAAAGCGTTCACCACAGAGATTCCCACACCGTGTAAACCGCCAGATACTTTGTAGCCACCGCCACCGAACTTACCACCTGCGTGGAGAACAGTTAACACAGTTTCTAAAGCTGATTTCCCTGTTTTTGGGTGAATATCCGTAGGAATACCCCGACCATCATCTGTCACCGTCACAGAACCATCAGCATTGATATCCACTTCAACATGGGTACAGTAACCCGCCAAAGCTTCATCTACAGAGTTGTCAACTACCTCGTAAACTAAATGGTGAAGTCCTCGCGGACCCGTAGTACCGATGTACATCCCTGGTCGTTTGCGGACGGCTTCCAGACCTTCCAGAACCTGAATCTGATCGGCGCTGTAACTGCTCGTCATGAAAATTCTCCTGATGCTTGGGGTTAAAATTGCTAAAATGCGAAAAAAGTCAAATCACCCCAACATTATAACATAAAAGCCTTCCTGCCGTCTGTAGCGCAATTTTATGAGAAGTTTACATAAGGGTTGTAACCCTGATGATAATTGGGGAGAAAATTTCTGATTTTGCGTTTTTCTTCCTACTGACCAGTGACAACGAACACCTAACCAATGACTAATGACTAAATTAATTGTAATTTGTGGGGCTACGGCCACGGGTAAATCTAGTTTAGCCTTGAGTTTAGCACAAAGATTAAATTCTGTAATCCTGAGTGCTGATTCTCGTCAAATATATCGTGAGTTTGATATTGGTACAGCCAAGCCAAATCTAGTTGAAAAAAAATTAGTTTCTCATTACTTAATAGATATTTGTGAACCAACTCAAATCATGACATTAGCAGATTATCAACAACAAGCACAGGCTTTAATTGCTGGTTTGGGAGTTGAAACACTGTTGTTAGTGGGTGGAACAGGTTTATATATTCGTTCCATTGTTCAAGGAATGAAAATTCCCAGAGTTGCACCACAGCCGGAATTGCGATCGCAATTAGAATCTTTGGGACAAATCCAACTCTATCCCATGTTACAACAAATTGACCCCATTGCTGCCCAAAAAATTCACGCTAACGATTTGGTCAGGACTTTAAGAGCTTTGGAAGTTTATTATACAACTGGTATTCCTATTTCTGAACAACAAGGAGAAAATCCACCAGATTATCCAATTTTACAAATTTGTTTAGATGCTGATGCAGAACATTTAGATGTGAGGATTAGTAAACGAACTGAACAAATGATAACAGATGGTTTAGTTGATGAAGTTGAATATCTTTGTCAAAAATATGGGGTTGATTTATCTTTATTAAATACTTTAGGATATCAAGAAATAAAACAATATTTAGCTGGTGAAACTTCTTTAGATGCAGCCAAAGAATTAATTATTTTACATACCAGAAAATTTGCAAAACGTCAACGGACTTGGTTTAGACAATCTCCTAATCTTGAATATTTTGATATGAATAATTCTAATTTATTGGAAAGTGTTTGGCAAAGAATTAATCAATTTGTATGATGGTGTAGCGTCGCGTAGCCATATCTGATTCAGACAAAAAAACATCAATAAAAATCAAGAAAATCCAATTCTAAATAAATAAACTAGGAGAAACTTTAAAATATTCTCCCAAGGCTTTTGCTTGTGCTTTACTAATTGAACGTTTACCGTTGACAACCTCTGAAACTACACCGCTGCTAGAACCTAGAATGCTTACTAAGTCAGCTTGACGAATGCCGCTAGATTCCATGATATGTAGCAATATTTCATGAGGTGTAGATTCATCCATTGGATAATTTTCTTCCTCATAATCTTCAATTAGTCTGACAATCAATTTATCTAAAGCTCGCTCCTCATGACTACGATTTTTTTTAAAAGTTAGATATTCTGCAACTTTTAAAAGACGCTCATACTCTTCCTCTGTTTCAATTACTTGAGGAGCGATTTCAGCTAGTAATTGACTATAAGTTTTATTGTCAAAATTGCTGTTCATAAATTTGCTGGCAGGCTTTTCTAAGAATAAACATATTCTTTCAAAATGAGAGTTCAATGTCAATAGTCCAGGACTTACGAAAAATCTCTGTAAAACCCTCTTCCCTTCGCGCTCTTCGCTTCTTCGTGGTTCATTTTTCCGTAATTAAAAACTCCACAAAGATAAAAAATCCTTGAGGAGTTTGAGAGAGTGTTCACGGATTTTACCGAGCCATAAAGAATTAAACCATAACGCACCAAACAGTAAATTTACTAATTATCTGGAAGTTGTTTTTTCAAAGCATTTAATGAAGCCCAACGGCTATCCGTAGGTGGTTCAGAAACAGCAGTATTCAAAATACCCGGACAATTAAGGTCACATAATTGACGCTGAGGTAATGCTAAACACATCTGCTGATAAAGCCATTCACCGGGATCAAAGTGACCATCAGGTGCTAAAGTTTCCAGTAAATCCTCTACAGCAACTTCCATTTCTAAAGGAAAATCTTCCGTTTGATTAGCGTTTTCATCTAACCAAATGACTTCCTGAGTATCAAGAACCAGACGATGGTTATACTGCTGCAAACAGCGGTTGCAGGTACAAGTAATAATTGTTTCTGCCTGAGATGAAACTTCTAAATAATTACCCTGATGTTTAACTTGGATAATTCCCCGCACGGGTGTTAATGTTTCCAATCCAGGCAGAAACTCTTGAACTTGAATTTCCTCTGTCCGCTCCGGGGCTTTACTTAGCTGCGGAATAAAAATAGCGTCCATAGGATTTGTGAAATACCCTGAAAATTGAGTATGGGTAATAGGTAATAGGTAATGGGTAATTGGTAATTGGTAATGGGTAATGGGTAATTGGTAATGGGTAATTGGTAATTGGTAATTGGTAATATTCTTGTCTGTTCCCTGTTCCCTGTTCCCTGTTCCCTGTTCCCTGTTCCCTACTACCTAATTATGGTGTAACTGCTTGACGAACAACTAAATGACGGTGAGGTTCTTTACCACGGCTGAAGGTTTCTAAATCAGGACAATCCTGTAATAATGTGTGAATTTGGCGGCGTTCAGTAGCGCTGAGAGATTGAAGTTCTACTTCTCGGCCTGAAAAGCGGACTTCTGCGGCAGCGTTTTCTGCTAAAGTGCGGATTTCGGCTTCTCGTCTCACACGATAACCATTTAATTCCACAGTGTAAGCGGTATGATTGTCTTCTGGTTGGTTCAAATTAAGAACGGAATTTGCGAGATACTGAATGCTATCTAGCACCGAACCACCAGCACCAATTAAAACCCGAATTTGTTCTGATGTTAAATTGGTTTGATCTATTGTCAACCAATAGTTTTCTCCTGTTGGTGTATCTTGCTCAGAAGCTTGGGTAGTTTCTAAATTAGCCCGTACTTGAGTAGATAAACCCATGAGAAGTAGCAAATTTTGTAACCATTGTTCACTATTTTGCATAAAAATGTCGCTCATAATCAACCATTAGCCTTTTTCTTAGAACTTTTGGGTTCAAATGGCAACGCTTTTACTTCAATAGTTTGTGCTTCTTTTGCCTGTAAGTCTACGATTTTTTGGATTTCTTCTGGTAAAGGTTCACGGGAGAGGATATAGGTTTGGATAGTTTGGAAAACATTACCAATTACCATATACATAAGTACCCCAGCCGGTAGGGGAAAAAATAAGAACATTCCAGAAAAGATCACAGGAGTAATTTTATTGACTGTATCTTGTTGAGGGTTGCCACCGCTGGAATTTTGTCCAGACAGCATTTGGCTGACATAAAGACTGATACCAAAGAAGACAATCATGGCCACAATATCCCAATGGACTGTATTATCGGGATCAATAGCGCCCACTCTACCTAAAGCATCAATAAAGAGAAATCCTTTGTCTGCTGCTAGTCCGGGAATTGTGGCTTGAATGGTCACGTCTCCGGGTTCTAGAGCCTCTATATTGCCTTCGGCATCAATTTTCACCCTTTCCGCGCCTTTGGTGACTTTCCAGGTAGGTGTTAACTGAGATTCTGGATGTTCCTTTAAGAGTAAATCAAATGGTTTACCTTCTACGGTTTGATACTGAATCTTAGTTTTTTCTCCCACTGTTAACTTATCACCCCCCGGTAAGATAGCAGAAATGGGAATATGTTCACCATCAGCAATGTAGATATTTTGTGGGGGAGTAGCAAATGCTTGGGGTTGAATGCGCTCAATTTGTTCTTGAGGGAAGATTTGCAGGTTAACGGAGTAGTTAACACCAGAAAAAGGTGAACCTCGCAAAGTGGCAAACAATGCTAATAATACTGGCATCTGCAACAATAGAGGTAAACATCCTGCTAAGGGATTACCAAATTCACTTTGGACCTTGAGCATTTCCTCTTGTTGCTTTTGCTGATCATCTTTATAGCGTTCTTTGATTTCTGCCATACGCTTTTGCATCACGGGCTGCACAACTCGCATTCGTCGCATACTGCGAATGGAACCGGCACTCAGGGGATAGAGTGCAAAGCGGATAATCAATGTTAAGGCTACTATTGCCAAGCCATAACTAGGGAAAACACCATAGAAAAGGTCTATGATGGGCAACATCACGTTGTTCGAGAGAAACCCGATACCAAAATCCATTATTCTGAATTGAACCTGCGGTACTTTGACACTCCCACCCCGCGCAGGAGTGGGATGCTTGGTTAATCCTATCCTCTAAATAAAGTTAAATAGAGGCGGTTTTCTCCCAAGCTTTTGCTCTATATTGTAGAGGTTTTTGTTAAGCATTGCTGCGACTATTCCGCGCTGGGAAAGCTAGGGATAGCCGTACATGATAAAATCATTTTGTAGAACTCGTGCTAAGTATACAAAGGGGTGAAACTCAGCACGAATGACTTATTTACCGCTGCTATATTGGGGATTTTTAGCTGCAACTTTTTCGTTAACGTAGTCGTATACTTCCCGGAAGTTAGGAATAGCCCGCATTTCGATTAGAGTACCATTCTTGAGGGTAATTGCCATATCTCCCCATAGGCCGATGGCGCGGGGAACTTTGACAACTTTCACAATTTCTGAGTAAATAACATCAGAGCGATCGCGTCCCATCCAACCACCAGTTACACAAATCCTACGGTCTGTAATGCGAAACCGTAACCATATAGCCCTGACTATTGCTCCCACAGCCAGAGGAATACCTACCACTGTCAGCCCAATGAGTAGGTTAAGAATCAAATCCCCAATGTGGGGACCGCCCTCATAATAAACTTCTTCACGAATGCCCATTGAGTACCTCAGTTTGTGCCAATAACTCCTCTAATTCTCGCAGAAATTTATGGGTTTGGGGTTCAGATTCTGCTGTTATTGGTTTGACAATTAATACTAACCGCCATCCTGGGACTAATTTCGGCAACAATTCATATAATGCTGCTGTAATTTGTCTTTTGATTTTGTTGCGAACAACGGCGCGTTTACTAACTTTTGTACTAATAGCAATACCAATTTTCGTGGCAGGAGGGGCAGTATCCCAAGAAGGTTTTAAAGCCCTCAGTGTAAAATGAGAACTATGTCGCCGAATTCCTTCCCGGAAAACCGCCTGAAAATCCTGACGGGATTTGAGACGATATGCTTTAGGTAAAGCCACAGCGGTTATTATTGCTGAATTTACCTTACACGCTCAACCGGTGCCTTCCTTTTCTTCTTCTGGCACTAATCACATTTCTGCCGTCTGGTGTCCGCATTCTTGCCCTAAATCCAGAGGTTCTTTTTCTCTTGCGGCAAGTGCCTCCCAATGTCCTTTGCATATCTTTCTCCTTTTACCGGATTTTCATAAAAAGTCACAATCTGGTATTTTACCACTTTACAGGCAATAAAAATATATTTCTGGATGGAGTTGTCGGTTGTCGGTTGTCAGTTGTCAGTGGGAAAAGGCAAAGGTTGATTAATTTTTCCCTGTAACCTATTCCCTGTAACCTATTCCCTGTAACCTATTCCCTGTAACCTGTAACCTGTAACCTGTAACTTGTAACCTGTAACCTGTAA
>NZ_KE384603.1:1554-16434 GCF_000426905.1 Dolichospermum circinale AWQC131C | reverse complement strand
TTCCCTATTCCCTATTCCCTATTCCCTATTCCCTATTCCCTATTCCCTATTCCCTATTCCCTACTCCCTATTCCCTATTCCCTGTAACCTGTTCCCTGTTCCCTGTTCCCTGTAACCTGTTCCCTGTTCCCTTCTTAAGTAATACTGATAATCCATGTGCCAATATAACGCAGCAATGGCACATCACCTGGAGAAAGAACTCGACAGTTAAAATAGTAAACCCCGCCAAAAGAGGGATTTTGAACATTGGATAATACTAACTCTACTTTTTGACCGGCTGGAACTGGGTCTTTAGGAAATATTTGAATCACCCCACCTTTCTCGTCCCATTTCACTTCAGACAGAGGGACACTTTTGCCCTTAACTCTGACTTCAATATTTTTGGTATCAAAAGTTCCCTTATAATAATCAGGATAGCTAATGGCGAACTGAGCCACTGCCAACTTCATTTTTTTAGCAGGTAATCTGAGTATATAACGATCTGTGTTATTAGTTTGTCCACCAAAATCTAAGCGGTAGGGTAATTGATTTTTGTTTTCAACGCCGCTAAAAAGTGTCAACCCAGGTAATCCTTGGGCCCAAGTTAGAACTGGTAAACCTGTAAATAAACAGCTAGTAATAGCCAAAGCAGAAAGTAGACGCTTCATAAATCAGATTTCCTTAGGGAAGTGTGTGTAACCGTTAGTATTTGTAATTAAACTTTACTACTAGATGCTAGAAAATAGACGGAATTGAGAAGCAAAAGTGCCACTGGTAAAAGTCAATCACAAGTAAATAGTTAAGCAAAAATTAAGAGCGAGGGTTTGAGAATATAAAATATTCTAAAGAATAATATCGAAAATATGGGGATCAGTATAGGATGTGCAATATCTAATTTTACTTATAGCTATTTTGCAAGGCTGATATCTGTATCCTATCAAATTGAGGTTGTAACTAAAGAAAGAAGATCGCAGAAGTTGAAAATTCTATCTACAGACAAGGGTAACTCATAGTTGATCATCCCCACCAGCTTGATGATACTAAATTGAGATAGAAACTAATAATAGTTAACGATGATGTTAAGTATTTATCTCCAGGAGATTTCATGAAAATAGCAGTTGCCAAAGAAATAGAAATTTGTGAACGTCGTGTAGCATTAATTCCCGAAACCGTAGCCAAATTAGTCAAACAAGGGCTAGAGGTTTTTGTAGAAGCGGGAGCGGGAGAGAAAGCATTTTTTACTGATGCTGACTATGAAACAGCAGGGGCTAAAATTATCAGCGATTCTGCCCAATTATGGAGTGAAGCGGACATATTACTCAAAGTTAGCCCACCGCAAACCAGAGAAGATGGTCGGACAGAAATTGAGTTACTCAAACCAGAATCCGTATTAATTAGCTTCCTCAATCCCCTGGGAAATCCCGTCATAGCCCAACAATTAGCAAATCGGCAAATTACCGCTTTGAGCATGGAATTGATACCCCGTAGCACCAGAGCGCAAAGCATGGATGCCTTATCTTCCCAAGCTTCCCTAGCAGGGTATAAAGCGGTACTGATTGCAGCAGCAGCATTACCGAAATATTTCCCCATGTTAACCACCGCTGCGGGGACAATAGCCCCTGCCAAAGTATTTATTATGGGGGCAGGAGTAGCAGGATTGCAAGCCATAGCGACCGCCAGAAGACTAGGAGCGGTAGTAGAAGCCTTTGATATTCGTCCAGCAGTCAAAGAAGAAGTACAAAGCTTAGGGGCGAAATTCGTCGAAGTCAAACTCGAAGAGGAAACCGTTGCAGCGGGTGGTTACGCCAAAGAAATTTCAGAAGACAGTAAAAAGCGCACCCAAGAACTAGTAGCCAGCCACGTCAAAAACGCCGATATCGTCATTACCACAGCCCAAGTACCAGGAAGACAAGCCCCCAGACTGGTGACAGAAGAAATGGTAGCGCAAATGAAACCCGGTTCAGTCATAGTAGACCTAGCCGCAGAACAGGGTGGTAACTGTGCTTGTACAGAAGCGGGTAAAGATATTATTTGGAACGGCGTAACAATTATCGGACCAATTAATTTACCCTCATCAATGCCAGTACACGCCAGTCAACTGTACGCAAAGAACGTTACCTCATTAATGCAGTTGTTAATTAAAGACAAAGCCTTAGAAATCAACTTTGGTGACGATATCGTTGACGCAGCTTGTGTTACTCATGGTGGAGAAATTAGAAACCAACGAGTAAAGGACGCTTTGCAAACAGTAGCGGTTTAATTGAATATAGATTGAATGAACCACGAAGAAGCGAAGAACACGAAGAAAGAAGAGTTTGAGAGAGATTTTTCGTTTGTTATGTAAATCTTCTCTTTGCGTCTTTGCTCCTTTGCGTCTTTGCGCGAAACCTCTTAAATCCAAAATTAACATGACACAAGCATTACTTCCGGCTTTATTTGTACTCGTCTTAGCCTCTTTTATCGGCTTTGAAGTGATTAACAAAATTCCCCCCACGTTACACACTCCGTTAATGTCTGGTTCAAATGCCATTTCTGGGATTTCCGTAATTGGTGCAATTCTGGCTGCGGGGGAGAAAAACACGAATTTATCGGTAATTCTCGGTTTAATTGCCGTAATTTTGGCAATGGTTAACGTTGTCGGTGGTTTTTTAGTCACTGACAGAATGCTGCAAATGTTTAAAAAAAAGGAAGTTAAAGCATGAGCGACTTTTTACCAACTGGGATTCAGCTAACTTACTTAGTCGCTGCGTCATTATTTATCTTAGGTTTGAAAAAGCTGGGTTCTCCCGCTAGTGCTAGAAACGGTAATCTTGTCGCTGCGGTGGGAATGTTATTGGCTATTGTCGCTACGTTGCTAGATCAACAAGTATTAAATTATGAGATGATTTTGGTAGGCTTGGCCATTGGTTCGGTAATTGGTACTGTGATTGCTTACAAAGTGCAAATGACAGAAATGCCGCAAATGGTGGGTTTACTAAACGGTTTAGGTGGAGCATCTTCCGCATTAATTGCCGTTGCCGAATTTTGGCGGTTATTAGATAGTTCACAGCCTATCCCCCTCGATGTCAACATTTCTATGTTGTTAGATGTGTTAATCGGTGGTGTGACACTAACAGGTAGTTTTCTGGCTTTTGCCAAATTGCAAGGTTTAGTAAGTGGTACTCCCATTACCTTTCCTTTTCAGCAACCGTTTAACTTGATGCTGTTGGGTACTTATCTAGCCGGAAGTGCTTATTTAATCATCTCACCGGATAGTTTACCCATCTTTTTAGCGGTGGTGGCTGTTTCATTGGTCTTGGGTGTGATGTTTGTACTGCCCATTGGTGGCGGTGATATGCCGGTTGTCATTTCGCTGTTAAACTCTTTATCAGGTGTAGCGGCTGCTGCTGCGGGTTTTGTGGTGATGAACAATATGTTAATCATCGCAGGTGCTTTGGTGGGGGCTTCTGGTTTAATCCTGACCGAAATTATGTGTAAGGCCATGAACCGTTCTTTGTTCAGTGTCTTATTTAGTGCTTTTGGTTCTGTCTCTACTGCTAGTGGTGGTGCTGCTGCTGGTGCTAGTAATCAAACTGTTCGCAGTATTGATCCTGAAGAAGGGGCGATGATGTTGGGTTATGCGCGTTCTGTGGTGATTGTACCAGGATACGGTATGGCGGTTGCTCAAGCACAGCATAGCGTCCGGGAGTTGGCTGATCAATTAGAGCGCATGGGTGTAGATGTGAAATATGCGATACATCCGGTTGCGGGGAGAATGCCGGGACACATGAATGTATTATTGGCGGAAGCTAATGTGGCTTATACGCAGTTGTATGATATGGAGGATATTAATCCCCAGTTTGAACAGGCTGATGTAGCGTTAGTAATTGGTGCTAATGATGTGGTCAATCCGGCGGCGCGTAGTGATAAGAATAGTCCTATTTATGGGATGCCGATTTTGGAGGTTGATCGCGCAAAGCAAACTATTGTGATTAAGCGCGGTATGAGTGCTGGTTTTGCTGGTGTGGATAATGAGTTGTTTTATAAGGATAAAACGACGATGTTGTTTGGTAGTGCTAAGGATATGGTGGCTAAGTTGGTTAGTGAGGTGAAGCAACTGTAAAAAATAGTTTTAGATATTTAACTTGCCTTGGGTTTTGATATTCCTGTGGCAAGTTTACTAGGCAATTACTATGAGCTTATCTGGCTAACGCACAATTTAAAACGGCTATTAGTATTTTACTAATTGCTTTTACCCTAAGCCATTACAACAATTTTAATCTGTTTGAGGATAAGGAATTATTGACGATAATATACTAATTACTTCAGTAACAAATTCAACTGAAACTTTTTCAATAAATTTAGCTTTTCTTGCTTTCCAGTCAACACTTTTAATATGATCTGCTAAAACAAAACCTGTAGTGTTTATACCGTTAGGTACAGGAACTTCAAAAGCATAACCTTTTGTACTGTTAGTTATTGGGCAAACTATAGCAAGACCGAAATCATTATATATCATAGGAGAAATAATTAAAGCGGGGCGATTACCAGCTTGTTCATGACCCGCTTGAGGGTCGAAATATAGCCATACAATATCGCCCCGATCTGGTACATAGACATTACTACCAGACTTCCTTACCGATTGGTTCACCCCAGTCACTTTCACCATGAGAATTGTTAGGAGTCATTTTTGCTAAGAACTCCTCCAAATTATACCTCTTACATAGTGCTTTTGCCTGGTAACTAGGATTATTGTCAGAGTTATTAGAAACTATTTGCTCATATTTATTTATTAAGTGAGGCAAACGTACATTTACATCAGAATCACTTAATACATGAAAAAGAGAACTCTTGAATTTCAAAAATGAATCTTCGTGTTTTTCGCAAATAGCTTGAGAAATACCAAATTCAGATAAAGAATATCGTCTTTGAGACAATAATTCTTTGATATAACCAAACAAAATTAAGTCTTGAAGCTTATCAGTGAGATAGTTCCAGTAGTTCTCTACGATTCTAGATTGAACATAATTAATTTCCGAAACTCTTTCTATAAACTTCTGAAAAGCCATGTCCAAGAATTTTTTTTCAAGGACGTAACTACGTTTTGATTTATTTTCAGAATCATCAGCAGGAATACGTTCAGCAAGCTCCTTGATTTGTGAACCTGTGATACAAAGCTGTTCTTGAAGCTCGACCAAAATCATAAATTCTTGGAGAGCCTCAGAGAGCTTAGATTTTACTTGATCTATGTTTATGCCTTGACGTTGTGCAATATTTCCAAGAAATTCATAAAATTCAGCATTGGAAGAGTCACAGGCTAAACACTGCTCTAAAAATGATTGAGCTTCTTCAAGCCGAAATTCTTCAAAATAATCAGGTTTGATAGCCTCTAGGATACTCATTTGCAACACCTACGCTGAAAAAGCGCATTATTGTTTTAGTCTGTTTTACCTTGTTCCACTTTATCCTAGCTTGTCTTACGCTAAATATCAAGACTACTGAATATAAAAATACCATATTTACCTAAGTAGGCGTTTCCTTGTGCATAGGACTATTTTTTTGTACTAAACGCAGTAAAATATTAGTATCTACCAGATATTTCATAACATTTCATCTTCTCTGGTATAAATACTATCTCGACTAATAGCTGCATCTGAAAGTGGTGGTGCTACAGCAAAAGCAGGACTATTGATTAAATTCATTAGTGCTGTTTCCCAATCTTCCTCATTTGTTACTTGAGAAAAAGATTTTTCCTCTTGATTTTTCAAACTATCTTCAATTAAAGATTCAAGATAAGATTCAATTGATAAACCTTGTTTATTAGCTTGGGTAATCAGACGATCTTCTATTTCTGGTTTCAATTGTAGCTGTATAGTTTTATATTGTTTCATATTCTTAGATTCTAGTTAATTAATATCAAGTAAAACTTATGATTAACTTGATCTATTAAAAGTATATCAGATTTAAACACCGAAGGTATCGCTTTTGGGGAAGTTGAAGGGGGTGCGTAAGCGTTGCGCGACCCAGGAATCGCTCCCTCGTTGAAAAAGTAAATTTTGTACAAATTGCAAAAAACAGACAAATAATCTATAATCTCATGTAACCCTATAAATTTTATGAGGTGCTATGTCTGTCATCAGTGCAAGTGAAGCGCGTGCTAACTTTCCCGATATTATGAACCGTGCAGAATATCGTGGAGAAAGAATATTAATTCAACGTCATGGTAAACCTGCGGTAGCAATGATTAGTATAGAAGATTTAAAACTACTAGAAGCAATAGAAGATGCAATAGATTCGGCTAAATTGCGACGTGCAGTAGAAGAAAACACAGGATTTACCACCTTAGAAGAAATAATAGCAAAACGCCCCAATGAGTGAAAGATATACATTGAGGATTGCTAAAACTGCGGAAAAAGATTTATTAGACTTACAACCAAAACAATATAAACAAGTTGTATCAAAAATTCTCTCCCTTCAAGGTAATCCTCGTCCTCAAGACTATGCAGCTTTAAAAGGTTATCAAGGTGGTTATCGTATTGATCAGGGTGAATATAGAATTTTGTACACCATTGATGATGATAATAAATTAGTTGATGTTTTTCGGGTTGGTAAACGTAATGATGATGAAGTTTATAAAAATTTGTAACTTCGTTTAGTTACCTGTTAGCAAAGTTTACCAAAGGTATCGCTGTTTGGGAGTTGAGGGAGTGCGTAAGCGTTGCGCGACCCAGGAATCGCTATAATATTTAGGCAGTAGCAAATGCAGTATATTTCCTTTCTTCAGGAGGATGAAATGCTAAAACAATATCAAGATTAGAAATACCTAACTTCATTAACTCATTAGCTATTCCTTCTTCTGTCCAATCTTCTTCAATCCAAATTTTATTATTTTTAATTCTGATATTAACTTGGATATTATTTGTTCTTTTTTTCCCATCCCAACCCAAAAAACACCAAATATAGTGATGATGATTATCATCAAAAATCAAACAACTTTCATCAGTTAAATTGGCTGCACCAGAAACCCAATTATGATATTCTGTCAGAACTTGTTTAATTGCTATTTGATATTGTTCTAGTTTATCCATTGTAATATCTCCTCTTTTTCTACATTAACTACAATCATCAAAATTTGATTTAATTGGACAATCTCTTTGATTGAATCTCTAGTAAAAAAGTTTTGATACGTACTTTCTTTAATAGCTAAATAAATTTTATATTCTGGTTCTGTGAGATTAATTAAATTACGATATAAAATATATTGTCCTAAAGCTAATTCAAAATCCTTCATAGGTGAAGGACTCAGAAAACTTTTAATTTCAACAACTATTTTACGTCCATTTTGTTCTGCTGCGATAGGTTTTTCTGCGGATAAATGGGCAAACAATTCAGCATCTTTATACTTAATTTTATAAGGATCAGCCGTAATTGTCCAACCATCTTTAATTAAAGCGTTTTTAACAGCATCGTGGTAAATATCTTTGGCTGGCATTGTTTTGTTGATAATATCTTAGTAAACACGAATTAATCTTCATAGTACAATTGTATCATATACTCAAGCGTTCAGCGAAATTAGTCTAAATCTTCTTCAGTTAAACCAGCATCTTTCATCTTTCAAAATACTTTTCAGTGTATCCGTAGGTAGATCACGATTTCCATGAACAGGTATAGAAAGAATCACACTCATAGCTTCCTTAACATAGATATAATGACTACCTGTAATCCTTTTTAGATTCCATCCATAGCGTTCCACAATCTTACACAGAGATTTACCAGAAACGGATTTCATAAAGATAACTCAATTAACTGTTTTTGTGGTTCAACTTCTTCTTGCTGACTAGCAACTTCTAACCAACCTTGAACAGCATCTTTCAACATTTCTAATAAATGTTCATAACTTTCACCCCAGGTATGACATCCTGGTAAAGCTGGTACAGAACTACACCATACACCATCTTCTTCCCAAATAATTGCCTTTATTTTCATAGCCAATTCCTTGAACTAGGGATATTTTACCGCAGGGGGAGTCAGACGTATCAGTTTAATAAAGATGAATAATCGCTTTTGGGGAGTTGAGGGAGTGCGTAAGCGTTGCGCTGACTTGTCAGTTCGCTCAACTTAAACCCCAAAACCCAAAACCACATCCAAAGCAGTACGAATTTCTTCCCAATATTCAGCTTCTAAAATTCCCACCAAACCTAAAACCCGACGATAATCTACAGAACGAATCTGAGCAACATCAATAAAACGATCTTTATCTAATCCATTAGTTACTGTTGCTTTGATATTGACAATATAGGGAGCTTGCTTACTTCCTGGTCGGAATGGCATCACAATAGTTAATAATCCATATTGATTCATAATATCACTTTGAACTATTAAACAAGCACGGATTTTTTGCGCTTCTGCTCCCACAGTTGGATCAAGATTTACCCAGCGAATTTCACCCCGTTTATAAGTTAAATTACCCCCTGGCATTAATACCATCTCCAGCGACATTATCCCAAGCAGAAATCTCATTTTGATATTCTAAATCTTTGGCATCTTCTTGGAGTGCGGCAATTATTTCTGTCTCTAAAATTTTGCGTCTTTGTTTTGCTAATAGTGCGTTAATATAGGCACTACGATTACCTTTTGCTTGTTGATCAATAAATTTAAGAATGTCTTCTTCTAAAGTAATTGTGATTTTCATCATTGTGTATGACTGATTTATCCTACCAATCAATCATATCACTTTTTTGACAATTTGCAAAAGAGGGAGTCATACAGCAGTTTAATCTTGAAGGGGTGCGATCGCTAACGGGCAAAAACTTTTCGGGTCAGTAAACGTATGATGATGAAGTTTTTGACACTTCCCGGTCTTATAAGTATCTGAGAACAGGACTTAAACAAACCATGAGAAGATCAATGTCTGGATAAATAGTCTAATATGATGCTTGGTTGTAATTTCGACAAAATTAATTATGCAAGCAAGCTTTTTAACCGCCGTTATTTTACCTCTAGCTTTAGCTATCATTATGCTAGGTATGGGATTATCTTTACTACCAGAAGATTTCCTGCGAGTAACAAAATATCCTAAAGCTGTGGCCATTGGCTTAATTAGTCAGTTGATTTTTTTACCTATTATTGGCTTTATTATTGCTAAAATTGTACCCATGGAACCAGCGATCGCCATGGGATTAATGATCATTGCATTGTGTCCAGGTGGGGTATCCTCAAATATAATCACATTTCTAGCAAAAGGTGATGTCGCACTCTCAGTTACCCTGACAGCTTTTAGTAGTTTAATTACAGTATTTACAATTCCCATTCTAGGAAACTTAGCATATCAGCATTTTATCGGAAAGACTGAAACTGCTGCGATTGGTTTACCCATTGGCGCAACTATACTACAAATTTTCCTGATGACGCTTTTACCTATCAGCTTAGGAATGATTTTTAGACAGATATTACCAGACATTGCACTACGTTTAGAAAAGGTGACTAACCGCCTAGCAGTAGCTTTTTTAGCACTAATTATCCTTCTCGTGATCATTCGTGAATGGAATAATTTGCCTAGTTTTCTTGTCCAAGTTGGATTAAGTGTAGTGCTATTAAATACTATTTCTATGTTAGTCGGGTTTTATCTTAGCAAATTGTTAAAACTCAATTCTCGTCAGCAAATCTGTATTGCCATTGAAGTTGGGATTCAAAATGGTACACTAGCGATCGCCATTACTGCCGGTTTACTCAATAATCCTGATATGGCAATACCTGCGGCCATTTACAGTTTGTTTATGAATCTTACAGGTTTAATTGCTATTAACTACGGTAGAAAACTCGCGGACAAAAACCCTATTTAACAACTTCTGTGCAACTCAAATTGAGCAGAGAACATCGCTGAAAACCTGTTCCCTGTTCCCTCCTTTGGGACTTCTTAGGAAACAAAAAAAGGGCAGGTATCGAACCCACCCTAATTGTAAATCATAGCTGTAATTAGAAATTAACTAGAAATTAATTACCAATTATCGGCGCAATTAAAGAAACATTTTGCACAGCTTTTTCTGCTGTCAAAGTAGGAACAGAATCACGTAATCTAGCTGTTAATTGTACAGTTGTAGCGTCGTACATTTGAGTTAACAACTTGGGATAGAAACCAATACCAATAATAGGAATCAACAAACAAGCAATGATAAAGACCTCGCGGGGTTCAGCATCTATTAAAGCTTGGTGGGAAACTAACTCCTCGTTTTCTTGTCCGTAGAAAATCTCGCGCAACATTGAAAGTAGATAAATTGGTGTTAAAATCACACCAACAGCCATCAAGAAAATGACAATAACCTTGAATGTTGGATTATAAGCATCGCTAGTTGCGAAGCCCACAAATACCATTAATTCCGCCACAAAACCGCTCATTCCTGGTAATGCTAAAGATGCCATGGAACAGGTGGTAAACATAGCGAAAATCTTCCGCATTCTTTTACCCACACCACCCATTTCATCTAACATTAAAGTATGTGTACGGTCGTAAGTTGCACCGACCAAAAAGAACAAACTTGCCCCAATTAAGCCGTGAGAAACCATTTGTAGAACTGCCCCACTCAAACCCAAATCGGTAAAAGAGGCAATACCAATGAGAACAAAACCCATGTGGGAAATTGAAGAGTAGGCAATTTTCCGTTTTAAATTCCTTTGGGCAAAGGACGTTAAAGCAGCATAGATGATATTTACTACCCCCAAAACCACTAAAGCCGGTGCAACATAAGCATGGGCATCAGGTAGCATTTGGGCATTCATGCGAATTAAGGCATAACCACCCATTTTTAGCAAAATACCTGCAAGTAGCATATGCACTGGTGCTGTAGCCTCACCATGGGCATCTGGTAGCCAAGTATGCAGGGGAATGATGGGCAACTTCACAGCGTAGGCAATGAGAAAGCCAGCGTATAGTAGAAGTTGTAAATTTAAGCTAAAATCTTTCAACGCGATCGCGGACATATCGAAGGTGACTGTATCACCATAAAATCCCATTGTCAAGGAAGACAACAAAATAAACAGAGACCCACCAGCAGTGTATAGAATAAATTTAGTTGCTGCGTATTGGCGCTTTTTACCCCCCCAAATTGACAGCAAGAAGTATATCGGTACAAGTTCCAATTCCCAGACCAGGAAGAATAACAGCATATCCTGGACAGCGAAAACAGCAATTTGACCGCCATACATAGCCAAAATCAAAAAGAAAAATAATTTTGGCTTGAGTGTCACAGGCCAGGCTGCTAAAATCGCCAGGGTGGTAATAAATCCCGTTAAGAGAATTAGAGGCATAGACAAGCCATCAGCCCCTACAGACCAATTTAACCCCAATTGCGGCACCCAGGGATAACTCTCCACCAATTGCAAATTGGGATTAGAGAAATCGTACCCAGTATAAAAAGCGCAGACAATCAGTACAAAATCTATCAGCCCCACGATCAGGGAATACCAGCGCACCGTTTTGCCGTCTTTATCTGGGATGATAGGAAGTAGTAGTGATGCGGCTATGGGGAATAAAATAATCGTCGTCAGCCACGGAAAATTAGCTATATTCATCACAATCAATCTGCAATTAAAATCATGTTTGGCAAAAAGTCACTAGTTATTAATTAACAGCTTTTTAGCGATTTCCTCTTCATTGTTAGGTTGATTTAATTAAATTGGCAAACCCCATTTTTTTACTCAAGAGTCTTTTTTGACAGTTAGGGGTGGTAAATGTTATTTGGGATACTCTGAATTTGGTCAAAAATTTATCTCCCATATAACTCCGTATTAGAATACTTGACCAGTAAAATCGGGAAGTTTGAAAGCCCCTGAGAAACAGGAACTCCAGTTCCGTCTTTCGTGCTTCAGACAGGGGATGAAAAACGGTTCATGGGGTTTTAACCGCCTTCAATATTGTACCTCTAATTACTTCGTTTCCATCCAATTATCCCCAGCATGAATATCAACAACTAAGGGAACAGATAAAGAAACAGCATTTTCCATGACTGACTTAATTTGTGGTCGCAATTCTTCCCATTCTTGGGGAGGAATTTCAAAGACTAATTCATCATGAACTTGTAACAACATCCGGGCCTGATATTTTTTTAAAACTTCATGTAATTGCACCATTGCTATTTTGATAATATCCGCACTAGAACCTTGAATTGGTGCGTTAGCAGCAGCACGCAATAACCCAGCATCATATTGACCTAAATTCTTTAATTTTTGTAAATTAATATCTTCTAATTTACTGCCTTTTAACTGCTGCAAACTATTATTAGTAAATTCAAAATAACGTCTTCTCCCTAAAATTGTTTCTACATAACCATAAGCAATAGCCTCTTTTTTAACTTTATCTAAATACGCAAAAACACGGTCATATCTTTGATTAAATCTCTCAATAAATAATTTTGCATCTACTTGATTTATTCCGGTTTCGCGGGCGAATTTTTGCGCTCCCATGCCATAAATTACACCAAAATTAATCGTCTTCGCAAAACGTCTTTCATCTGCGGAAATATTTTCTTTCTCAAATACTAATTTTGCTGTTACAGTATGAATATCTTCATTTTGCTGATATGCTTGAATTAGTACAGGTTCTTGACTCAAATGAGCTAAAATTCTTAACTCAATTTGGGAATAATCAGCAGCTACCATTAACCAACCTGATTCCGGTAAAAATGCTTTTCTAATTTGTCTACTAAAAGCAGTGCGAATGGGGATATTTTGTAAATTTGGATGGGAAGAAGATAATCTACCAGTGGAAGTTGCAGTTTGGTTAAAATCAGTATGTAATCTTTGGCTTTGAGGATGAACTAAAGCTGGTAAAGCATCTACATAGGTAGACTTTAATTTTGCTAATGTTCGATATTCAATTATCGCTTTTACAAATCCCGTATTATCAACTTCTTGGAGTTTTTCTAAGGTTGCTGCGTCTGTAGAATAACCAGTTTGAATCTTGCGAGAATATTTGGTACTTAAACCTAATTTCTCAAATAGAATCTGACTTAATTGCTTAGGAGAACCTAAATTAAATTTTTCTCCAGCAATTTCAATAGCTGTAATTTCTAATTTTGCTAATTCTGTCTCTAATTGCTGTGAAAGTTCCTTGAGATAATCTGAATTAATCCTAACTCCTGTATATTCAACTTCTGCTAAAACTGCTTCTAATGGTTGTTCAACTTGATGAAAAAGTTGATATAAAGCTGGAGTTTCTATTAATTTATCCCGTAATTTTGGGACTAATTTAAATGTAGAATAAACATCCATACCACAATAATCAGCAACAGCAGAAATACTCATGTCAGCGATAGTTTTCCCTTTGGGAACTAAATCTCCATAACTGGTCGCAGTTAATCCTAAATATCGCAAAGATAAGTCAGTTAAATTATGACTGCTATCTGGATTAATTACATAACTCGCTAACATCGTATCAAATACCACCCCAGCTAGTTCAATTCCTTGTCCCTGACACCGCAGAATCAAACGATCAAATTTAGCATTTTGTAAAGCTTTAGGATAATCAGCACTTTCTAAAATCGGACGCAGTTTTGCTAATACTAAATCTCGATTTAAGTTATTCCCAATTTTATGACCAATAGGAATATAAGCAAGTTCATTTACTTCTGTTCCCCAACAGCAACCAATTCCCACTAAATCTGCATCTCGTGGTTCTAATGCGGTAGTTTCTGTATCCCAAGCAACGGGTATTTCTGGATTAGTAAATTTTCTTAAAATTTCTACCAATTCCATTAATTTAGCTTCTGTATCAATAATGCACGGTTGAATATTTGCATCTGTTTGTTTTTTGCTTTTTGCTGTGTCTTCAGCGCCAAAAAACCAAATATCATCATCTGTTTCTATGACTTCAGATACCTGGTTTTCTAAAATTTGAACTTTTCCCCCAAATTTTTGCTGTAAATCATGAATTTGATCTACAAACTTCTTAAATTCTAATTTCTCTAAAATCGGGATAAGTCGGTTATGATCAAAACCAGTTAATAAACAATCTTCTAAATTAATTTCTAAAGGAACATTACAGACTATTTTAGCTAAATAACGGGATTTTTCCGCGTCTTCTTTACCAGCAGCTAGTTTTTTCTGAGTCGCACCTTTAATATTATCTAAAGCAGCGTAAATTTCCTCAAGGGAATTATAAGTATTTAATAATTGTACTGCTGTTTTTTCACCAATTCCTTTCACCCCTGGAATGTTATCTGATTTATCACCACATAAAGCTTTAAAATCAACAATTTGTGTGGGTAATACCCCTAATTTCTCTTTTACTTCTTCAGCTTTAAATTCTCTAATACTATTTGTAGAATGTTTTAATGCTTCCGGGGTAAAATTTAAAATTGTAATTTCTTTATCAGCATCAATTAATTGAAACAAATCCCTATCCCCGGAAAGTATCTTCACTCTATACCCTGCGGCTGCGGCTTTTTCTGCTAATGTTCCCAATACATCATCCGCTTCATAACCGGGTGCAGTGAGTATAGGTAAATTTAAACCTTGCAGTAACTCATAAAGATTTTCTAAATCGGGAATAAAGTCTGCTGGTGTTTCTGCGCGTCCAGCTTTGTATGTATCCTCTGCTTCATGACGGAAGGTAGGTAAAGCCAAATCAAAGGCCACCGCTAGGGCCTGCGGTTGTTCTGTGGCTATTACCTCTAATAAACATTTCAAAAAACCAAAACAAACACTGGTAGGAATACCCGCTTTTGTTCTAAGTCCTCCATCTCTACCTTTCGCAAAAGCAAAGTAGGAACGAAAAGCCAGAGAATGTCCATCTATAAGGATGAATGTAGGCTTATTGATAATTGAAGAATTAAAAGTCAACTGCTGCTTAACCAAATCAGTAAACAATTATATAACATTTCTCATCCTATTTAGGCACAGGAATAAGAAAGTTGACCCCAGATCGAA
>NZ_KE384603.1:0-1315 GCF_000426905.1 Dolichospermum circinale AWQC131C | reverse complement strand
CTCGTCGGTTGTATGATAACAAGTTTTGAAGTAATTGTCAACCCCTAAATCTTCTTTTTTGCGCGACTTGATGGGGAAATTATGAAATCAACGAACCACAGAGAAATAAGAAGCTTGAACAAAGATAAATACAAAAGATAAAGATGCGGCATAGTTATTTAAAGAAGGAAAATCTGGTATTTGCTATCATCAGTTAAGGTTTTTTGGTTTAGGTATTCATTGCTTATAAGTTCCCTATTTACTTTTTTAATCCAGTCATTACTTACTTATAGTGAATTTCACATAACATAAATAATCCAATATTCTATTCAGGAAAATTTAGTTACATTGTAGACACTATAAGTGATCTCATCTAATTATGAGTACGTCATGAAAATCTATCTCAGGACGTTTCATGAAACGTATCTAAATTATTGATGCAATATATAGAGTTTTATAGCGTTTCTCAGTCTAATGAAGTACAAAATTATCTGCGTTTATCTGCGTACCCTTCGGAAAGCAAGCTACAATTATTACTGCTTGTACCTCACTTGAATGGGAATGGCTATAGCGCACTAATAAAAACTAAATTCTCACAAATCCTTAGCTGCTTACTAACCCTACCTAACATCAAAAATTATGTTCAAACATCATAAGTTACCTCATTTGTCAATAGTACAAATGTACTATTGGTTAAAGTACATTATTTGCTGAATAATTTTTCGCCAATTGACTCTTAAAACCCACTGCTAATTTGTAAAGTTTTGTATTTTTTTTCAAAATCGATCTCTGAAACGACTATAAATAAAGACTTTTACAGATCATCTTTTGAACCAGGTGCAAAATTGACAATAGTAACCCGATTATGAAATTCTCAATAATTCTAGCAAATCGCCGAAAGTATTGCAAGCTCGTTGCTAAATAAAAATAATTCTCAATTAATTGTTAAGAAAATCTAAAGTTGAATTTTACTAGGTTTTAAATATTAAAAGTATTATCTGAATAAGATAAGTTTTAATTATAGTGTTAAATAACGCATAGTTTCCAAAGTAGATAAATTCATGAAACTATGTAATGAACTAGAAACCAAACTGATACAAACTCAAACTGAAAGGGAAAAAATTATCAATGCTGCTGTCAAACAATTATTAACAGTGTAGTTTGTAATCAGGATCTCCAACATTTAAGGATTAACAGGATGAAAATAGGAGTAGGTTGGGTTGAGAAAACCCAACATTTCGGGTATTTTGTTAGGTTTGGTCTTCGTTCTACCCAACCTACAATTTTCTAAAATGAAAGGACAAAAACCCAAATTTATCAAGATGTAAATTTTTAT
>NZ_KE384602.1:66026-77472 GCF_000426905.1 Dolichospermum circinale AWQC131C | reverse complement strand
TTGTGCTGAATGAATTGGGTTTAATGGCGTGAAGTTGGTATCTAAAACAAATACTTTGGACATGAAGTCCCTCCTTTCGACTGCGCTCAAGGCAAGCCTTGCGGGTAATGTTAGCTTTGACAATGTTAGAGGTCGGTAACTATCTTAAAAGCACTGGTTTAACCCTTAGTCCTGTTTAACTTTTAAGTTCTAGAGCAGGGAACTAGCTACGCATCCTCTGGTAGGTCTTTAACTCTTACCTCTAACGTAGTTCGGTTAAGAACTGAGTCCAACTAGGCTTTTACAAGCCCTCACTTACCCGAAGGGAAGTGAGGGGTGGTTGACGGGTTTATATCTACTTTGTGAATTGTCAGTGGTCAGTGGTCGGTTGTCAGTTGTCGGTGGTCAGTTGTTTTACTAATAACTAATAAATAATAACTAACGACCAATAACTATTTACAGGAAATGCCAAACTATAGTACCTACAAGATACATGAGAGCCAATGCGGCAAAGGTAATTTGCAAGCGCTGGAAAATGGGTTTAATTTCGTAGGTGACAATTAAGCGATCGCGGGTAATGACTGCTTGGGGTTTTGTCCAAGTTTGTCCGTCGTACCAACCAGATTCTTCATAGAATACCGTAGGACTGTCGAGGCGATCGCGTACATAGAACCAACCTAAATACAACCTGATCAAGACTAGCACTACAGTGACACTAGCAGCGCCAGATCCACAAAGCAGAAAATTAAAAATCTGCTTTTGGGGAGGAAAGCTGGCCGCTGCCACAGGTCCTGCTATCAACCAAGACCAAGCCCAAATCCAAAAGATTTTTTTGGTGTAGTTGCTCCAGCTTAAGGTACTATCTCGAAATAGCCAGGCGTTCTTTAATTCCTCATATTCATTGAGTGGTTGTTGTTCTGTAGGTACTGGACAATTCTCCAGGGAGGAGCGCATCATATAGGTTAACCCCCAACATCATCGGAGTTTGGCATGAAAATACGTTCCGCGTGTCCCCAGAACGCTTCTAAATTATAAAACTCCCGTTCCCTTGGCATCATAATATGGACGATGACATCACCATAATCTTGTAGTATCCATGTTCCTTCCGCTTTTCCTTCTGTGGTGCGGGGTCGTCGTTGCCACTCAATTTCCACTTGTCCTTCTACTGCGTCAGCGATCGCTCTCACCTGTACCTTAGAATAACCTGTCATGATCACAAAATAATCAGACAGGTAAGAAATATTTGCCAGGTTTAGCAATATAATTTCTCCTGCCTTGCGCTCATAACCAGCTTCAGCAATAGTTAGAGCTAAATTTTTGCTTGTAGTTTCTGTGTCAGTTTTAGGTTCGATCACAGCTTTCTTTGTCAATGGAAAATTTCCTCTTAAAGATTCAGTCATTCAACCTCTTATGCTTTTTCCTTTTGCAGCTACTTGGTCTAATTATGTAACTTACTGACAATTGACACTCTCAGAGCTTTTAAATACTGGGACTCTTCATCGCTACTGTCAATGAGTCATCCTGTAACTAACAAATAACTGAACTAGAATTGTGTGAATGGGTTTTTTCTGAATAGTAACATATTCTACAGTTAATACTTTATGTCTGAATGACTTTAGTCTCTATTCATCATTTTCTGGTATTTTGTCCTAGTTTTTAGCCGATTCTTGTTAAATTTTCCTATTTAATCCCTTGAGTAGCTGATTTTTTTTACTTAAATATGATTTTAATTGATACTGCCATTATGCAATACCAAAAAATCAACTCAAATCTGTTATTTCACAGAATACAATCTATAAGTTATAATGAGCAATAACAGTTTGAGCTATCTACCAAGATTTTAAATCCTATAATAAGTCCGTAAATCGGCCATCGTTTTGCAGAGTTTTTAGGATCTGCTTAATTTCCTGGGTACGATCTTTTTTCACTACTAGGGTAACATTGCGATCGCGGACAATGACAACATCTTCTAAACCGATAGTAACAATTACATCATCAGGATTGGAGGCATAAATAATTGCTCCTTGAGTATCTAAGCAAACATGGGTAGCAAGTTCTACATTAGGATTATCCTCTTGTTTGAGTAAACGTTCAATAGCATTCCAATCACCCAAATCATCCCAACCAAATGCCGCCGGTAAAACATAAGCTAAACTAGTTTTTTCCATCAACGCGTAATCTATACTTTTTTTAGGTAACTGGGGATAAATATCAGGGCCATATTGTTCTAAAGGTTGGATAATTTCTGGTGCATGGGTGCGTAATTCTGCTAAAACAACACTGGCTTGAAAAACGAACATACCACTATTCCAGCTAAACCGTCCCGTAGATAAAAAAGTTGCAGCCGTTTCCCGGTCGGGCTTTTCAGTAAAACGGCGAACATGATAAGCTGGCAAGTTATTAAAGCTACAAAATTTTTCACCCTGCTCAATATAACCATAGCCAGTTGATGGAAAATTAGGTTTGATCCCCAAAGTCACTATTGCCGGGGTACTTCTTGCTAACTCGGTAGCAGCGGATATAGTAGCTAAAAATACCTCTGGGTCAGCAATCCAGTGGTCAGCCGGGAAAAAACCAATCATCGCGTTTTCTCCGTAACGCTTGTTAATTTCTAAACTAGCCCAAGCAACGGCAGCGGCAGTGTCTCGTCCTACGGATTCAATGAGTAAATTTGATTCTGGTAAATCAGGAAGTTGTTCTCTGACTCCTTGGGCAATGGCGCTGGAGGTAATTACCCACAAGTTTTGCCAACCGTTAGCCAATGGTAACAGTCGATCAGCGGTTGCTTGTAGTAAGCTCTTAGAGCTACCATCGAGACTTAAAAATTGTTTAGGTCTGTCCAGTCGGCTCAGAGGCCAAAAACGTTCACCTTTACCACCTGCTAAAATCACAGGAAAAAATAAATTATTCATACTGGAAAGCATACCCAATGCAGAACAATACAAGTTTACATCCATTTAATTTTGAATTTTGGATGATCTTGACTGATAATTTCGGTTAGTTAAGTATGTTGTAATTATCACAAATTAAAAATGTGAGGACAGCAAAACCCAACAAAATCTAGCTCATGCTTTTCTAAAATCCAAAATTTGCACTGTCAACTTTTGCAGTCGCAATATTTGTAGCTTGTATTAACATACCTTTAAGGAGTGGTTGAGTGGGGAGAAAATTGTGATTAAACAAATTCAATGGTTAGAAAATCAGGTCATACCTCAACAGGTAACAGCACCAGAACAGGAGGTAAAACAGCCACCAGTTCAAAAGTCAGAAAGTCAGACAATCATTCAACAAATACCAGTGTCAACCCCCCTGGTAAAACCACCAGAATCAGTTTACTCTTCTCGTAACGTCGTGGAATCAGTGGGTGCTATTCCCAACGAACTCTATGAGCGATTAGGTTTATCAGTTCCCCGCTGGTTATTGTGGGTACTAACTTTTGTTCTTGGCATAACTGTATCTGGTTTATTAGCATCCAGTTTGGCACTATGGACTCCTCTATGGAGTAATCTAGACCAAGGGAAAGATGATGAATTTGGTTCTTATAAACAAGATCAAGTCAAAATACCCGCAGGTTTATGGACTCAGCTTTCTCAGTATAAACTATCAAGACCCATGAATATTTTAATTATGGGTATTGAACCAGTGGCCGGAACTGTAGACGGTTCACCGGAAAATTTTGCTGGTAAAAGCGATACCATGATGTTGGTGCGGCTAAATCCCAGTGATAAATCTATTCGCGTTCTGTCAATTCCCAGGGGGACAATGATAGCTATCCCGGAACAGGGCTTAACTCAAGTATCTGAAGCTAATGCCAAAGGTGGTCCAGTTTTAGCCGCACGGGTAGTTAGTCGCAGTTTAAACAATGCTCCCATAGATAGATATATCCGCATTTCTACTAATGGTTTCCGCCAATTAGTTGACCAGTTGGGTGGAGTAGATGTATTTGTCCCCCAAACTATGAATTATCAAGATCACTCAGGTGACTTGTCAATAAATTTAGTCAGCGGTTGGCAAAATCTTAATGGTGAACAAGCAGAACAGTTTGCCCGCTTTCGTGAATTAGGTATGGGAGATTTACCTAGAATTCAGCGACAACAAGCACTAATCACTGCTTTAATGCAAAAGCTCAACAGTCCCACTGTTTTACCCAGGTTGCCCCAATTAACTCGTATTATGCGAAAGTATTTTGATACTAACCTGAAAACGGAGGAAATGATGGCATTGGCCAATTTTTCCGTGAATGTAGAACGGGATAGTTTCCAAATGGCAATGTTACCCGGTACTTTTAGTAAGTTCAGTCAAGATGCTAATAGCTATTGGTTAAATATGACTGGTCAACAAAGCTTGTTAAATGATTTTACTGGTGTAAATGTCGCTGGTATTACGTCGGATACCAGACCTATTTCTGCTCAAAGAGTTGCTGTTCAAAATACTACTAATCAACCTCAGCTAACGGAAAAAGTAATTACCTATCTTAAACAGAAAGGTTTTACTAATGTTTACCCAGTTCCAGACTGGCCAGATACCCAGAATCAAACTCAGATTATTGTTCAAAAAGGCAACCGACAACCAGGAGTTGATTTGCAACAGGTTTTAGGTTTAGGACAAGTTGAAGTTTCAGGCAACGGTGATCTAGAATCTGACCTGACAATTCGCATTGGTAAAGATTGGAAATAAGGAACTTTGTTACAGGGAACAGGGAACAGGGGACAGGGAACTGGTAAGGGGAAAGGGGGAACTTTCCCTTACTATAACGACAATTTTTAACGCCAACCTACTTAGCAAGTTTATGAGCAAAATTTTGTTAAGATATTTAACTTTAATTTCTATTTTGGCGGGATTGTGTATTATGCTTCCGCAAGTAACATTGGCTCAAGTTAATACCATTAACTACAGTAATGCTAACTTAAATAATCGTGACTTTTCCTATACTGATTTTGTCGGTGGAACTTTTGTCGCAGCCGAAATGCGGGGAACAAATTTCCAAGGTGCAAATTTAACTAACGCCATTTTTACCAAAGGCGTTTTATTAAAGGCTAATTTAGAAGATGCAAATTTAACTGGCGCTTTAGTTGATCGTGTTACCTTAGATGGTGCTAATCTAAGAAATGCCATTTTTACAGAAGCAACTTTGACCCGCACCCGCTTTTATGATGCTGATATCACTGGCGCTGATTTTACAAATGCAATCATTGACCGTTATCAAGTATCGCTGCTGTGTAAAAGAGCAAATGGTGTTAATTCTGTAACTGGTATTTCTACCCGCGACAGTTTAGGTTGTCGTTGAACAATTGACAACTGACAACTGACCACTAAGCTGTACTGCATTTAGTTTGTATAATTATAGCGGGCAAGATGCCCGCACCACAAAGTTCAAGTAAATTGTGGTTATCAAATTTAGCTGCGTAACAGCTTAACAACTGACAACTGACAACTGACCACTGACAACTAATATTTTGTGACACAACAAGAAAAAAAAACTGCCCGTTCTTTCGTTGGAATTGCTGGTATTGTTGCCGCAGCAACATTAATTAGTAAAGTATTTGGTTTAATTAGACAACAAATAATCGCTGCGGCTTTTGGTGTAGGTGCAGCAGCTACGGCTTATAGTTATGCCTATATTATCCCCGGTTTTCTTTTAATCTTACTTGGTGGTGTCAATGGACCTTTACATAGTGCCATTGTCAGTGTTTTATCTAAACATAAAGAAGAAGAAGCAGCACCTATAGTAGAAACAGTAACAACTATTGTCGGTGGGTTGTTGCTAGTAGTAACAATTGCTCAAATCTTCTGCGCTGAGTTAATTATTGATTTAGTTGGTCATGGCTTAGAAGCGACTACAAGAGCGATCGCAATTCGTCAAATCCAAATTATGTCCCCATTGTCCTTATTCGCGGGCTTAATTGGGATTGGTTTTGGGACTTTAAATGCAGCTAATCAATATTGGTTATTATCAATTAGTCCTTTATTATCCAGTCTAGCTGTTATTATCGGTATCGGTATTTTAGTTCTGGAATATGGTAAACAAATTATTAATCCCGAATATGCTTTAATCGGTGGCATGGTATTAGCCTGGGGGACTTTAGCAGGAGGAATTATTCAGTGGTTAGTGCAATTAATTGTCCAATGGCGGTTAGGATTAGGGACATTAAGGCTAAGATTTGATTTTAAATCTCCTGGTGTTCAAGAAGTAATTAAAATCATGACTCCAGCCACCATATCATCAGGAATGATGCCCATAAATGTCGCCACTGACCTTTATTTTGCCAGTCCTATTGCCGGTGCAGCAGCAGGTTTTACCTATGCTAATCTTTTAGTGCAAACTCCTTTGGGGATTATTTCTAATATTATTTTACTGCCCTTATTACCAACATTTGCTAAACTTTCTCACCCGGACAATTGGCCAGAACTAAAATTACGCATTCGTCAAGGACTTTTACTAACTGCTGTGACAATGTTACCTTTAGGGGCTTTAATGATATCTTTATCTGAACCAATTGTCCAGATAGTTTATCAACGGGGAGCATTTAAACAAGAAGCAACTCAGTTAGTATCTTCTCTATTAATTGCCTATGGAATTGGGATGTTTGTCTATCTAGGGCGTGATGTTTTAGTCAGAGTATTTTATGCTTTAGGTGATGGACAAACACCCTTTAAAATTAGTACATTTAATATTTTTCTCAATGCTATATTGGATTTCTTATTAGTTGAACCTTTTGGCGCACCGGGTTTAGTTTTGGCTACAGTTGGCGTTAATTGTAGTTCCATGTTGATGTTGTTATTTTTGCTAAACCGCAAACTTAATGGTTTACCTTGGCGGGAATGGTGTATTCCTATTTTGGGTTTAACTGGTGGTAGTATTATATCGGGTCTAGCCAGTTTTGGAGCTTTAATGGTTTCTCGTCAAGTTTTGGGTAAACCAAATTTAATTACTTTATTAATAGAATTATCTATATCTGCTTTCGTGGGAATTGGTGTATTTTCTCTCATTGCTTCGAGAATGAATATTCCAGAGGTGAATACTTTTGTAATTAAGATGCGACAAAAGTTTTTAAAGAAATAATAAGAAATAAATTAAAATTACCGTCAGATAATTCCCATGCTAATCGAATTTACCCTCGCCAATTTTAAAAGTTACAAAACAGGCCACTTACCTTTGGGGTCTTTGACTGTTTTAATAGGTGCAAACGCCGCAGGTAAAAGTAACGCTTTGGAAGGTTTGCGCTTGCTGTCATGGCTGGCACAAGGGCAAAAACTCTCTAGTATTCAATATGCTGTGAATAGTGCCGAGGCAGTGGTGCGTGGTAGAGTCAATGATTTATGCTATCATGGGCATTCAAGTTTTACCATCGGTTGCCGATTAGATATACCTGAATGGAATGAATTAAATATAACTCTGAGCGTGCGTGATGGAGAACTACACATCAGTAGTGAGTGTATTACTAACTCAAAAAATACAGTTTTATATGAATTAGATCAACCTTCCCAGGGAATAAATACAGATGTTGGTGTGGCCTATAACAACTTTACAATGGGTCAAAACAAGCCAAAAATAACTTGCAGTGATCAAATGGCTATATTTATGCAATTAGATAGCCCTGGGCGTTTTGATGTCAAATATGAAAAATCCCAAAAAATAATTCCTGAGACTGTCCGCGAATATCAACGAGTCTTACAGAATATTCTGTTTTTAGATCCTATTCCCGCCAAAATGCGCGAGTACAGTTTCAAATCAGATCAGCGATTACAAGAAGATGGTAAAAATCTTTCTAGCGTTTTATATCGTTTATGGCAAAACCAACCTGAAAATCAACAGACCATTCTCAATTTCATCCAGAGTTTACCAGAACAGGCTATAGATGGGCTAGATTTCCTGATTGGACCCAGGGATGAGGTTATGGTGCAACTAGCAGAAACTTTTGGCGATAACCGTCGCTATTATGAAGCAGCATTATTATCAGATGGTACATTACGAGTGTTAGCGATCGCTGCTGCTATGCTATCGGCTACTGAAGGTAGTTTAGTAGTAATTGAAGAAATTGACAACGGTGTTCATCCCAACCGTGCTAAACATCTACTGGCCAGCATTCGAGATATTGCCGAGAGGCGTAAATTACGAGTATTGCTTTCTACCCATAACCCAGCTTTAATGGATGCCTTACCTGATGTTGCTTTAGGTGATGTAGTCTTTTGTTTCCGAGATCCAGAAGAAGGGAATAAAGGGAATAGCCGCCTTGTTAGGCTTAGAGATATGGAAGATTACTCTAGTCTAATATTACAAGGACCATTGGGACAACTGGTAACTACTGGGGTAGTGGATAGGTTTGTTAAGTCACCGCACACACCGGAAGACAGAAAACAGCAAGCCCTGGCCTGGCTGTCTCGTTTGCAGGAGTACAGCTATGAGTAGTATCTGCTTGATTGATACTAGCGTATTCCTCAATATACTTAATGTTCCCCGCTGTAATAAGGATAGGGAATCAGTGATGCAAAATTTTCAGGAGTATATTAGATGTCTCCGAAAATTAAATGTGAGTCGTTTAAAACCCTTGTAGAGACGTTCCATGGAACGTCTCTACTTCAACAGTAAACAGCAGTGTCTATTTAAAAACCTAGCCGATAACCAACGTTTACACCATAAGAATTAGGTGGAGTTACATCACGACCAGCATCATTTTGATATTTACCTATCCCACTGAACAATAATTTCCCACCACTTGTACAAGTGACAACTTACCCTTAAAATGTTAAACAGCGTCTATCGGGAAATCAAATTCCAGGCTAAACCCATCAATTAGCAGTGCTATTTGATTTCAGTGTTTATATTAAATTTCACGAGAGGTTATGGACAAAAGTCCAACAGATGGCAGTAGTACCCTCCTCTAAGCTGGCGAGGCAGTCTCCCAGCGCGGGGGAGACTTTAGGAGATGTCTATTATGCTGACCCAGGAAATTCGTAGTTCCTTAGATATTGCTGACTTAAATCAGCTTAAATGTGATTTGAATTGTCTACAACCTGTAGATGTGGGAGATTATATCAGCCAATTGCCAGAAAAACAAAGGGCGATCGCTTTTCGGCTACTCAACAAAGACCAAGCCATAGATGTCTTTGAATATTTACCCACAGAAGTACAGGAAGAACTAATCAACTCTCTTCACGATGCCCAGGTAGTCCACCTGGTGGAAGAAATGAGTCCCGACGAACGGGCGGAATTATTTGATGAACTACCAGCGGGAGTAGTTAAACGACTATTACAACAACTCAGCCCAGAACAAAGACAAGCCACGTCAACGATTCTCGGCTATCCAGAAGGGACAGCGGGGCGGGTAATGACCACGGAATATGTCCGCTTGCGGCGAGGGTTAACTGTGGGTGAAGCCCTCAGTAAAATCCGCTTGCAAGACGAAGACAAGGAAACAATTTACTACGCCTATGTAACTGATGATAACCGCAAATTAGTGAGTGTAGTTTCTTTGCGTCAGCTATTATTTACCTTTCCCGATGTTTTAATTAAAGATATTGCCAGCCCTCACGTTGTCAAAGTAAGAACAGAAACACCCCAGGAAGAAGTCGCCCGGATTATGCAGCGTTACGACTTAATCGCCATGCCTGTGGTTGATAGGGAAGATAGATTAGTCGGTATTATTACGATTGATGATGTAGTAGATATTTTAGAAGAAGAAGCTACAGAAGATATCCAAAAATTGGCAGGGGTCAGTGGTGACGAAGAAGCCTTATCTCCCCCACACATTACCATTCGTAAACGGTTGCCTTGGTTATTGGGGATTATGGGATTATACATTGGCGCGGCCAGTGCGATCGCTCCTTTTCAATCTGTGATTGCTGCTGTACCAGTCCTGGCCGTGATTATGCCCATATTTTCTAATACTGGCGGCACTGTCGGTATACAAGCACTTACCGTAACTATTCGTAGTTTAGGCGTAGGAGACGTTACACCTGAAGATACCTGGAAAATCCTCCGTAAAGAACTCTTAGCCGGTTTAGGAACAGCCCTAGCATTAGGAATAACAATGATTGCTCTTTCGCTGATTTGGGCTAAACCTCAAGAAAAATGGGTAGCTTTAATTGCAGGGGTAGTCATGGCCACTAATACAATGGTGGCTGTTACTCTGGGAACTTTGTTACCCATGGCCTTAAAGCGGTGCAAATTAGATCCGGCTTTAATGAGTGGTCCGTTAGTCACAACCATGTTAGATACCATCGGTTTTTTAACCTTTCTCAGTATGGTTTCTATGGCTTTAAATATATTTCATTTACAATCTTAAAGGATTGGTAATTGGTAATGGGTAATGGGTAATTGGTAATTGGTAATTATATATATTATTTTCATTATTACCAATTATCTAATAACCCAAAATCTCAAATCCAAAATCCAAAATCCAAAATCCAAAATCTCAAATCTAAATGCCTACAACTACCTGGAATCGTCATCATATTCTCACACTTGCGGACTTTACAACGGCCGAATATAACGCCGTTTTACAAACTGCGGCTTCATTTCAAGAGGTACTATCACGACGGACAAAGAAAGTCCCCACATTACAGGGACAGGTGGTAGCAAATTTATTTTTTGAACCCTCTACCCGCACCCGCAGTAGTTTTGAAATAGCAGCTAAACGGTTAAGTGCAGATACTCTCAATTTTGCTGCTTCCACATCTTCCATGACTAAGGGAGAAACTATTTTAGATACAGCAAAAACCTATTTGGCAATGGGAACTGATATCATGGTAATCCGCCATAAAGATGCCGGAGTACCGCTGAGTATAGCCCAAGAAATGGATCGTTTAGGTGTAAAAGTTAGCGTTCTTAATGCTGGTGATGGACAACACGAACATCCATCTCAGGGATTACTTGATTTATTTACTATTTGTAATTTAATTGATCCTGCACAACCAAGAATTGAATTATTAAAAGGTAAGAAAATTGCTATTGTTGGAGATATTTTACATTCCCGTGTCGCCCGTTCTAATATTTGGAGTTTAATTGCTAGTGGGGCAGAAGTGCATTTAGCAGCACCCCCCACATTATTACCTAAATTCTTTGCTGAATATTTGGGTGTCAACGAAAATTCTCATCGTTTATTTACCCATTGGCAGCTAGAACCAGCTTTAGAAAATGCTGATTTTGTCATGACTTTACGTTTACAAAAAGAACGCATGACAGCCAATTTATTACCTAGTTTAAGAGAATATCATCAATTATTTGGTATTACTCGCCCTAAATTAAAACTTTGTCAACCTGACGTTAAAGTTTTACATCCAGGACCTGTTAATCGTGGTGTAGAAATTAGTTCTGATTTAATGGATGATCCTGAATTTAGTTTAATTCAATCTCAGGTAACTAGCGGTGTGGCAGTACGAATGGCACTTTTGTATTTTATCGGTAACAGATTTTAATAGGACTTACACAACTTCCACAAAAAATACTCCTAATACAGCACTTACA
>NZ_KE384602.1:44061-66013 GCF_000426905.1 Dolichospermum circinale AWQC131C | reverse complement strand
GCCCGCACCACAAGAGTTTCATGATTCAACTTTGTACTTCATCAGATCGGAAACCGCTGTAAACGGTAAGAGGAATTTCTTGGCTGTCTATTCACCATTGTAATTTGTAGTAATTTGTAGGTTGGGTTGAGGAACGAAACCCAACATCAACCACACTACGCTATCAGCGAATATAATATGGCTTACGCCACGCTGCGCTATCGCTACTACACAAGCGAACTCCACCTATTCCTGCATAACGCACGCAAAGGTGGACTAATGAAAAATCAAGGGTTCTAAACCCACGAAGGTGGGTTTTTTTTGTATAGCCGCGTTGGCGTAGGGCGTGCTGGAAGCATCTTTCTAATCGCCCAAGAGAGTATGAATTTAGACTTTTCAAACGACCTCTTATACTTAACCGAAAAACTACAAAATTTAAAATATTTTGGTGTCATTTATAGAAATTCAGTAATTTATACTCTATTATAATCAGAGTATAGATAGAAGCATTACTTATGAGTAACGATTCCTTCTTTGATGAACCGAAAGAGCAATCTTTGGTAAAAGCCAGAATTGTTGAGAAATATTTTTGGGTTTGGGCAAAGGTGATTATCCCGACTGCTAAACAAGCAGGTAATAAAATTGCTTACATAGACCTTTTCGCTGGTCCAGGTAGATATAAAGATGGCTCAAAATCAACACCTATAAAAGTTTTAGAAACAGCAGTTGCTGACTCAGATATGCAAAATATGCTGAAAACATTATTTAATGATGCTAATTCTGAACATACCAATTCTCTCCAAAAAGCTATAGATGAAATTACTGGCATTGATGATTTAAAATATAAACCTCAAGTAACCAATTTTGAAATTGGTGAAAAGAATCTTGAAATATTTTTTCATGTTCCTACACTATTTTTTTTAGACCCATACGGTTATAAAGGATTGTCGCTTAACCTTATTTACTCAGTTGTGAAAAATTGGGGCTGTGATTGCCTCTTCTTTTTTAATTACAATCGTATAAATATGGATTTAACTAATGCCATTGTTGAAGACAATATAAATGACTTATTTGGCAAACAAAAAGCAGATAAAATTCGCCAAGAATTAAAATTAATGACATCAGAAAATAGAGAAATTGCTATTATAAAAACTATTTGTGACGCATTAAAAGAAATGGATATTGAATATGTTCAACCGTTTCGTTTTAAACATGAAAAGAAAAAACGTACAAGCCATCACTTAATTTTTGTCAGTAAAGATAAAAGAGGCTATAAAATCATCAAAGATATCATGGCTAAAGAAGGTAAAATTACAGCCGAACCACCTGTTAATAAACGAAAAAAAAATACTTTTGGAGATTCTGTTAAAGTTACATTTCCCTTTAAGCAGTAAGTCCTAAGCTTTCCGTTTTCACTAATAATTTCCTTGGAGATTTACCCCAGGTATTTTGATGCTCTTTCCACGCTTCTGGCATTTCATCCCATATTTTACCATCTAATAACTTACCACCAGCTTTAGAAGTTCTACCACCAATTTGCTTAAAGAAAAATGCTACTTCTGCTTTTTGACATTGGTCACGAATTTCTTCAGCCCATTCAATTTTCATCGGACGATGTTTTTGACCAGATTCGCCACCAACAATCACCCAATCAATATTTATCAGGTCAAGGTTTAATGAACCTAACAATGGTTCACAGGACAGAAAACGCACATTTGCCGGCACTTGACGCAGTAAATCAATACGAGAAACATAACTTTGATTTTCCACTGATACACCTAACCAGATATTTTTATGAAACTCTAGATGTGGCGCTAATTCAACTAATCTTTCAGGTCTTTTTGTTAATATTTGATATATATGATGAGGTGTAGCCTGAATCACTTTAAATACCTTGTGAATAAAATCTAAAGGTACTTCTTCATGAAAAAGATCACTCATGGAATTAACAAAGATTCTACTGGGAGTACGCCATTTTAAAGGTTCTGTCAATCTTTCTGGATATAGAGTTAAATCAAATCCGTTTTTAAAGTTATTAGGAAAGCGTTTAGTAATAGCTTCTGCATAACAATGTAAGCAACCCGGACTAACTTTGTGACAACCAGTTGTAGGATTCCAAGTTTTATCTGTCCACTCAATACCCGTATTTATACTAGACATAATAATTTAAACCTGAAAGAGTAATAAAAAGAGTCATAAATTTTGGATTCTGTTTCTAGGATAACCAAAAGTATCAAAGCCAAGTCCAAAGCAAAACAGGGATTTTTAGCCGCAATGGCATCATTTATCCCCATTTTTTGCCAATTTCAGCTAAATTGCTCCTCTGCATCCAAATTAAATAACATTTGTAGAGTTTGCATACATCGTCTTCTCGCTTCTACATCTTCCTGGGCGCGTAATTGCACCATAGGGTCATGCAAAATTTTATTAACTATTCCCCGTGTTAAAGCTTCAATGATTTCTTGATGTTTTTCGCTAAATTCTGAACCCAAGCGCGATAAAGCTTTTTCTAATTCTTGTTCGCGGATAGTCTCTACTTTATTGCGTAAAGAACTAATTGTAGAAACAGTTTCTAAACTGCGCCACCATACTTCAAAAGCCCCTACTTCCTCGTTTAATATCTTCTCAGCTTCTTGCGCCATTTGGCGGCGACTTTCATAATTTTGCGCGACAACGGCTTTCAAGTCATCAACATTAAAGGCTTTAACATTGGCTAAACCATTAACATCTGCATCTACGTTTCTAGGTACGGAAATATCAAATAACATTAATTGTTGATTTGGTTCTAGTACCATTTCTAACTTAGCCCGATTAAGAATGGGTTCTGTTGATGAAGTGCTAGTAAATACTATATTACTTTCGGCAATAACTGACATCATCTCTGGCAGCAAATGGACTTGTATAGGTTGTTCTGGGAACAAATTTGCTAGTTCTTCAGCCCTACCACGGGAACGATTAACAATACTAATTTGAGTTGCACCTTTAGAAATCAGGTGTTGTACAAGTAACCTGGACATTTTCCCAGCGCCAAGAATAGACACGCGATAAATAGACAAATTTTCTACCTTCATCTGTGCTAATTCTACTGCCGCCGAACTGATGGAAACTGCACCAGTACCAATACTGGTTTCCGTGCGAACTCGTTTACCTGCGGTGAGAGCTTGTTTAAATAACCGATTTAAAATGGTTTTGATGCCATTAAATTGCTGTCCGAGTTTATGAGTATGTTTAACTTGAGCTAATATCTGACCTTCACCTAATACGAGACTATCCAAACCAGCCGCAACCCGTAAAATATGTGTTACAGCATCACCGTGGATTAATATAAACAGATGATGGCGCAAAGAGACTATAGGTAGTTTACTATGTTCAGAAAGGAACTGAGTAACCTCGTGAATCCCTTGAGTAGTTTCGTTACTGACAATATAAATTTCTAGGCGGTTACAAGTGCTGAGAATAGCAACCTCATCAATATGAGGATAACTGAGAAGATGAGCGATCGCTCCTTCGATTTGAGCTTCGGGAATACTTAATTTTTCTCTAACTTCTATTGGGGCTGTTTTATGGCTTAACCCCACCACTGCAATATTCATTTCTTAAATGGGTAATTGTTAATGGGTAATGGGTAATGGTAATAGGTAATCGGTAATCGCTAATGGGTTTGTTCACTCTGCACTCTATACCCAATCGCCAATTACCAATCACCAATCACCAATTCTTAGTGCAATTGAATAACCTTAGGTTGCTCGGCCATGTGAATGGTATCTACAAAGCGAGCAGTTTTAGACTGGGTAGAAATAACCAAGCTTTGAGTTCTAGCGCCACCGTGGAAGAAGCGTACACCTTGCATCAAGTTACCACTGGTGATACCGCAAGCAGCAAAAAGAACCGTTTCCCCGGATGCGAGTTCATGAGCATCATAAACCTTATCAGGGTCAGTGATACCCATTGATGTGAGACGATCTAAGTTTGCTTCCTTGCTTTCGCCGATCAAACCTGTTTTCACTATTGCTGGATCGTAGATCAATTGACCTTGGAAGTGTCCACCTAAAGCCCGCATAGCTGCGGCAGAAATTACACCTTCAGGAGCAGCACCAATACCCATGAGTGCATGAACGTTAGTACCAGCAAAACCGCAAGATAAAGCTGCACCTACGTCACCATCAGAAATTAATTGTACTCTTGCGCCAGCTTCACGAATTTCCTTAATTAAATCGTTGTGACGTTCGCGCTTCATGACAATGACTACAAGTTCTTCAATAGAGCGACCTAGACACTCAGAAAGAATCTTGAGGTTTTCTGTTGCTGATTTGTTGATATCAACTTTACCTTTAGCTGCTGGTGGTGCTGCTAACTTCTTCATGTAGAAGTCGGGAGCCGCAAATAAACCACCTTTTTCAGAAATTGCTAAAACAGCCATTGAACCGGGTTGTCCATAGGCTACGAGGTTTGTACCTTCGCAGGGGTCAACAGCGATATCAATTTCCATTAATTCATCAGGCTTACAGAAGTTTTTAGCATCTTCACGAGTACAGATGCCAACTTCTTCACCGATGTAGAGCATGGGAGCATCATCCCGTTCACCTTCACCGATGACAATGCGGCCGCGCATCTGGATTTTGTTCATCCGTTCGCGCATA
Organism: Dolichospermum circinale AWQC131C; assembly: GCF_000426905.1. Taxonomy (NCBI): domain Bacteria; kingdom Bacillati; phylum Cyanobacteriota; class Cyanophyceae; order Nostocales; family Aphanizomenonaceae; genus Dolichospermum; species Dolichospermum circinale. The sequence goes on along the minus strand of NZ_KE384602.1, from coordinate 61,394 downwards.
GCTTCCACAGCTACTTGGTCAGCAATGTTCTTTTCGCCTTTACCCATCCACTTTGCAGAGGCGATCGCCGCTTGCTCAACTACTTCAATAATCTCTAAACCAATTGTATTTTCCACGGAATTTGCCCTCTAAATTATTTGTCAAGTACGTTTTTTTTAGCTATTTCAGTTTTTAAGTCTACCAAAGTGCGGATACAGATGGAAAAAAGACTTGACTGATAACTGTGTTAAGTTTTGCAACTAAAACTCAACAGAAGATTTTTTCATCCAGTTATATTGACCGAGTTGGGCAAAAATCAAGTAGAAAGGCCGAAAAAACCCAAGTAAGTAGGTAAACGGAAAAAAACCGACATAAGTAACGAAAAGTAAAGTTGCCGAAAACCGTTCGGCTGACGCTCACTGCGAAGCCTGTTCCCTGTTCCCTGTTCCCTGTTCCCTGTTACCTGTTACCTGTTCCCTGTTCCCTTGTCATCACCACAATTTTTCACACCAACGGACTGACTGTACCAATTGAGTAAATGCCTCCACCAGGTTACAATAATTTTGGTGACAGCCTCCCTACTGTTCCTTACGAGGCTTTTATGGCAGCAAATCTCACACAGATAGCCAAGTATCTAGATAATCTTGGTTGGCAATACCGTTTTGATGAAGAAGAAGACCGGATTATTACAGGTGTTGAAGCTCAAAACCTAGAAGATTTCCTGATAGTTGTCCAACTGGACGAAGAAGGGAGATTTTTCCGGTTATTTGCGCCTCAAGTTTTAGCGGAAGTGAAAGACCATCCCCACAAAAACGCCATCCTGCAAACCATGCTGGCTATTTCTTGGGAAACCAAAATGCTGCAATGGGAATACGATCCCTCCGATGGTGAAATCCGGGCTATCATTGAATTTCCCCTGGAGGACTCCATGCTCACCGAAAAACAATTTAACCGTTGTCTGAGCGGATTGATCCAAATTGTGGATAGCATTGCTGTGCCGCGTTTGCAGGAAGTAATGGAAACAGGAGAAGATCCGGGAAATATAGACTTGGGAGAAAGATTATTGTTGAGTATTCAAGAACAAGCTCCTGGATTATTAGAACTCCTAGAAAAAGCCATGGAAGCGCGGAAAAAGCGTGGTAGTTTTGCCGATGAATCAGAGGATAACTACTGAAATCGCTAAACTGGAAAGTGATAACCTAATCATATACAAAAAAGAAATTTTGTAGGGCTGGATTTTTATGACATCCTATGCAACTTCCTCTGCTAAAGCGGAAATGAGTGAACTTCGGCGGTTAAAAAGTTTACTACCGCCAGAATTACAAAGTTGGGTAACGGTTGAAGGCACAACTGAGGTTAATCCACCTCTGATTCGTTGCGAAGAAATCGGTAAAGACCAAGTAGAAATTCAAATTGACTTGGTAAAATGGGATGCTCTGGCAATGGATCAGCGTAATTTGCTGTTTTGGCACGAAGTGGCTCGTGTTCAAAATGACACCATTCCTAAAGATGGCTGGGAAATGGCTGCCCTGGCCATTGGTTTAGGTGGTGCGGTGGGTGAATTGTGGGTACAAGATGGATTATTACTAGTATTAGCTTTAGCTCTATGTGGCGTTTCCGGTTGGCGACTATACCAAAAAAATAATGGGGACAAACAAATTAAAGAATTGCTAGATGCTGACGAAAAAGCGATCGCTCTAGCCACCCGCTTTGGTTATAGTTTACCTAACGCTTATAAAAGTCTTGGTAGTGCCTTAAAAACCTTAGTTGAAAACACTCCTAGCAAACGTCAGCGTTCTCGATACGAAGCTAGACTTTCTGCTCTTAAACGCAGCGCTAACAAAGCTAAATCTAAATCTAGAAATGGCGACGCTGGTGAACTCTAAAATCACCAGCAGCATCTTCACAGTTAGTGGGGTGGGCAACCCCCAACCCACAAAGATATTTAATTAAGTAGGTTGGCGTTAAAAATTGTCGTTATGACAAGGGAACAGGGAACAGGGAACAGGAAATAGGTTACAGGAAATAGGTTACAGGAAATAGGTTACAGGAAATAGGTTACAGGAAATAGGTTTTGGGCAACTTTACTTTTCGTTACTTGTGTTGGTTTTTTCCGTTTACCTAATTACTTGGCCACAGTTTTATAGAATCAATAAACTTTATTTTTTTCTTGATGAAAACTTTTTAAATTCTACATTTGATTCAACATTTTATGAGTTTGGGGAATCACACGCACTTGTTTAACAAATCTTTTCATCAAAACTTGCCATTCTAAAACCTGGTCTGGAGTTGGTGCTACCATGACCACAGAACTAAATTTTTGAGCAGCTAAAGAGGCAACGGGTAAAGGGGTAACAGGTTGTAAAAATACCGGAATATCCTCACTGACTTGGGCAACTAACAAAGCTGCCCGTTCTAACTCCTGAACAACTGTACTTTGGGAAACAATTATTTTTACAAATACTTCTAACTTAGAGTTAGAGCATAACTGAAGAAATTTTGTATGTTCTGACCAATAAGTTTCACCGCTGACACTGGGTAGTTTCAAATCCATGCCCACAGAGTCTAGATAGGGGAGAATTATTGCCAAATTTTCTGGGCGATGTCCGCCGGTTTCCAAATAAATTGGTAAACTAGTGAGCGATCGCACTGCGGGCAAAAATTCCGCTAAAAATACTGCATGAAGCAAAGGCTCTCCTCCAGTCAAGCTAATGCTATCGTGGACAAAAGGTAGGTTTTGTCTAGCAACCCAGGCCAACAATGTAGATGATGTAACGGGATTTGGATGAACTTCAAAATCTCGTAATCCAGGGGAAGACTCAATTTGACAGCTAGAGGGTGCATTCCAGGTGTGGGCGCTATCGCAAAAATGACAACGCAGATCACAAAGAGCAAAACGGATAAAAATCTGACGTGTCCCCACATTCAGACCCTCCCCTTGAATTGCAGAAAAGACTTCGATTAGGCGTGCAGTCGAGTTAACTTTATTTTTAGTGGTCATGATGATGATATGAAGTAACGGGAGGATTTGCTTATTTACAACAGCAAGAATTTTGTCAGTTTCTTCTATTGTGAAGCTTGATTAGTGATCTTCTTGCTGATCTTTAAAAATCTACCCATTTGTAATTCATCATACAGATTAAAAATCAGGTTAATTATTTTTTTAAGACCAAATCACATTTAGCAGATTAGATTTTAGATGGCAACTAAAGTGCAGAGCTTCATGAGTAGCCAAACCATACCAGTAGAGTTTTTAGTTACTTACCTCGAAGATGTGGCAATCTTGCAAGTACCAGCGAGGTTGACCGTGGTTGAAGCTATCAGTTTTAAACAAACTTACCAAAACTTAATTCAAGCAGATTCACCACCTCGGCAAATTGTCATTGATTTCCAAAATACTATCTTTATGGATAGTAGTGGTTTAGGTTCTCTGGTCAGTAACTTCAAAAATTCCCAGGAAAAGGGGATTTTAATGACACTGCGTTATGTTACTCCCCAGGTCATGGCAGTTTTAGACCTAACAGGACTAGATCAAGTGTTTCCCATTGAGTCTCTTCAGAACTTATCACCAGTAGCAAACGATGACCTGATAGATACGGGAAAAAATAATTCTCGAAAAGTAGACCCACTTCCGCAAACTCATCCTTCCGTGGCTTCTTGGATGAAACGGGCTATTGATATTGTCGGATCATTGGTTGGGTTAGTAATTACATCTATTTTGTTTATACCCATAGCGATCGCTATTAAAATTGACGATCCCGGTCCGATTTTCTTTAAGCAAACCCGTTGTGGTTGGATGGGTAAACGTTTTGCTATTTGGAAATTTCGGTCTATGTGTGTAGATGCGGAAGCTAAAAAATCCCAAATCAAAAATCAAGTGGAAGGTGCTTTCTTTAAAAATGATCATGACCCCAGAATTACCAAAGTCGGTAAACTGTTACGTCGTACCAGTCTCGATGAATTACCGCAATTTTGGAACGTTCTCAAAGGTGAAATGAGTCTAGTGGGAACTCGACCACCTACAGCCGATGAGGTGGAACGCTACGAAGTACCAGAATGGCAACGTTTCGACGTTAAACCTGGTATGACTGGTGAATGGCAAGTTAAGGGACGTTCTCAAGTCCGTAGTTTTGAAGATGTGATTCGTTTAGATCTACAATATCAAAAAAACTGGAGTTTAGTTTACGATTTAAGGTTGATTCTCAAAACTATCACCATTTTATTTCATAAAAACAGTGGGGCTGTTTAATTTTGCTGTCAAAATTCCCCACATTTGATTTCTCCCGTCCTGTTTTTGTCCTTTACCCCCGATTCTCACCTACCCAAATGCCACTCATACTTTGTATAATTTATTTTGTTATACCCTGGGCATGATTGCACAAAACTCATTTTATTTACCCAAGTCATAAATCGGCTTGGGCTTATTTTTGTCTACAAGGATGTTTGATATCATGTCCGGTTGAATACTTATCATATCTGTTGAGGTTGGTAATGGGTAATAGGTAATTGGGAAAAGGCAATACAATGATCAACTATAGGAGTCCTATATTTCCGATTATTTATTTTGATCATGGCTAATTTTGCTAATTTAGTATAAAAGATAATTTTTCCCATGACTATTTACTTTTATAAAGTTTCTGACCCCTATGGCTGTTTTTCTAATTTTTCCGCTCACGGTATTAATATCGAAGGTACTTACTGGCCAACTGTTGAACATTATTATCAAGCACAAAAGTTTATTGGTAGTCCAGATGCTCCAATTATACCTTTAATTCACGCTGCTGCTACTCCTGAACAAGCTGCTGCTTTAGGGCGTTGTCATTCTCGTTGTCTGCGTCTAGATTGGGAATTGGTAAAAACTCAAGTTATGCGGGTTGGGGTACTACAAAAGTTTATGACTCATGGTGATATTAGGGAGATATTATTATTAACAGGTGATAATCTATTAATAGAGGATTCACCTATAGACTATTTTTGGGGCTGTGGTGCTGATGGTACTGGGGAAAATTACCTCGGTAAAATTCTGATGAGTGTACGTGGGGAAATACGGAGAATTAGTTATTTTTAATTAATTGGTAAATCTCGGAGATAATAAAAGCGATCTTTTTTCCAATCATCTTCTTTAATTCTTCCCAAATATCCTGTTAATGGTGATGATAGTTCTATGAGAATATCATATAATTCTCTGTCTTCTAGGTCTTGTGGTGGATGATCATAAAGATATGCTATACAAAGATTACCAACTTGAGCATCTTTAGCACTTGTTTTTTCTAGATGTCTTTTGACGAGTTGGATAATATGCGATCGCAATTTTATCTCTTTTTCTATTTTAGCAATATATTCGTTAATTTTATCATCAATTTGTCCCGGTTCTAAGTATTGTTTTAATTCAAGTAAATTTATCGCACCGGGATATTTTGCTTTGAGTTCTACTAATTTTTGTAATGTCATAGCTTTAATAATACTGACTTTCCATTCTTTTGAGGATTTGAGATTATCTGAAGTAGCGTTACCTGGACCTATTACCAATTTTGCAGAGTTGATAAATTGTTCTCTACCTAAGTGCATTCCACCAAGTTTAATTAATTCCTGAACTGTACCACTAGGAATACTTTTACCTGCTTTACATTCGCACACTAAAGGATAGGGTTGAGAACAATATAAATCTAACCCTCCCGCACCTCCTTTATAAGCATTTTCAACTTTAAATCCTAAAAATTCTAAACTTTGACGAGAGATATTTTCAAAGTCTGTACCCGCTTGATAATTATTTTTTCTCTCTTCTAGTTCTATACTTCTATCTCCTAATGCTGTAATTGTTTTTATCCAATCTAAACTTTTATCTAATTTTGGAATAGTTGGAACACTATACCAGCCTAAAAATTGCTTAATGTCATGATTTAGATTTTTAATGTCTTGGTTAGTTTCTGAAATATTTTCACATTGAAACTGTAAAGCTTCTATATTTTGGTATGGAGAAATATTTCCAGATAAAATTAGGCTTTTTCGTTGGCTAAAACTAGCAGCAGAAACTACAGGAATATCATTTTCACTTGCATGATTTACTATATCTTCAGATTTAGTCCAATAAAATGAACCTGTATCTGTTGGTATATTAACTATACAAGGTTTAGAAAGGCAATAAACTCGCAACATCGAAAATTTGAGAACTTTCTGCTGTTCAAATATATTTTCTAAAGCACTCAAATTCCAAATTGTTGATTGTGCAACTTTCGGTAAAATATCCTTTTGCTCAGGATTAATACGCCATTGATATTCACAACGCGCCCAAAATTTAAGATGAATAGGGTATGTTGAATATTTAGCCCAGGAATTTCTAGCTTTTGCTAAATATTCAGGTTGATAATATTCCTCTAAACTGAGGTTATTTGGGAGTTGTTGACATGGATATAACCAAGATGCTTTACCTTCAGGTTGAAACTGTTTAAAAGGTACTACAATCAATTTTCCCAAAGCCAGCATTTCCACATCAAAAGCTGGTAATTGAATTCCATTCATTATTTGAATACTCATATCACACCGGCGCACTTAAAATTTCACAAATTAATAGATTATCAGCAGCAAGACTTAACTCTTTCACAAATTGTTTTACTTCTTCTTTAGTAAATCCATAGTCTTCAGCTTGTTCATAAATTTTCTGAATCGCTACTAGAGGTTTAATATCATTAAAGAACGCGCACCAGCAGATTCACTAGCAATATGTTTGATTTTACTTTCTTCAAAGGGATATAAATGAGGATAATCTTCAGAGTTGAGATTATTATTTTTATAAAACCAATCTAGTCTGAGTTTAACCAATTCTATAGTCTGTTCAGTAGTAGGTGGTTGGGCTTTAACTGATCTTTGTCCAACTCTATCTGGGATACCACTTCCCATTTGTTCAATTTCTCTCCATGTGTCACTAATAACGCAGCAAATAAGAATTACATTACTACATTGAAAGTAAATTCTATCAATACATTTCGCAACATTTTGAGCAGGACTATCTCCAGAATCATTATCAGTACCAGCATTATCAAGTTGATCAAAACAAATCACAACTGGTAATGATGCTACTTCAGCTAATTTGCAAATTTGCTGTATCATCCAGATAGATTTATCTTCTTGTATATCAAATGAAAATTCTGGTAATCCTATTGTTTTAATCTCTGAATTATCCTCACCTTTAATCCAGGCTAAAGCAATTTGAGCATCTTTGACATTTTTCAACAACAAAAATAATATTGCTCTGAGAAAATTGAAATCAATTCCAGTTTGATTTTCTAAGATTGCTTCCACCAATTCATCAAAAAAGCCTGATAGAGTAGCTTTACTTTGACTAGCTACAATATATTTTCGTAACTCATCAGGTGAATTACATTTTTCAATATATGAGCGATATTTATCCTCAAACTCTGTTCCTTTTAAAGTATTAATTGCGGCTGCTGCTAATTTTTGCCATTGGGTAATGCCTAGACTATCTTGATGAGTGAAACTCTCAGATAAGTAAAAACGTACATGAGAATTAATTCGTTGAGGATTAGCATAAGGACCAATATAGGCGAAAACTGAACCTCCCTCTTGTGTTATTTTTCTCCATAATCTATGGATAACATGACTTTTGCCAGTACCTCTATCACCTTTAATTGCAATTCCAATTTTGCTAGAATACTTTTTACGCACTTCAGAAATTGCATCAAATATTCTTTCGTCAATATGTTGATTTAGTTCAGGTAAATCAGTAATAACATCACCCCAGACTTCATTAGCTGATATTACTGATTTCAGTCGAAAAGGATTTGCAGATTCTTTACGTGCCTTGTCAAATAAGGCATATTTATCTGTGTTTGACATAATTTTTCTCTACTTTACTTTTATCAAGGTTTACTAGCGAAGAATAAAAGACCTCTTATTTCACTATTAATAGAGTCTTGTTTCTGTTCTTCGGTTGCCCCTCGTGCTTCTCCACTTTGGAGATATAATAATTGCTCTGCTTGCATATCCATGATCCAAGTATTAAATTGATCACGTTGTAACCGATTTCCTACCTCTTTGCGTATTTGCCAAATAGGAACTAACCCAGCATGACTATAGCTTTTATCTAGCTTGTCAAATAAATCAAGAATCTCTAATTTAAACTCTTCATAAGAACCAATTACCTCAACCTTAACCCCATTATCTAATACAACGGTCTTGTTTACAACCACATCAACCTGACGAAACCACCGCAATAACGCATTAGCTACCCACGTCCCTATAGTCTTACCTGATTCAAACTCAAACTCATCACTACGCAAACCAGCGCCTAACACATCTAAACCTATTGGTGAATTGAGAGTATAACTAATTGCCGATCCTTTTTTAAGGATAGTAATAGCTCCCTGCCCTTGCAAATCCTCTAAAATGCCTTGATAGTCGGTTATTTTTTGACCCTTAGACACCACCCGCTTGCTTAATTTACCCTTAGCTACCTTCTGTTCATTTGCTCCTAATTCCCACAATGCAAGCAGTAAGCGAGTTTTAGCGTAACTCCCCTGTAAATCCTTATTCTTTGAACTCATGATGATGTGTGTTAAATGACTGAATTATTATAATAAGGATTGTGTTTTTTATGCAACCACAACTAAAATATCGTTAATTTTCTCAATATTTGTCACATATCGCTGAAAATTATGATGATATACGCAAAATATAATGTAGGTGGGGATAATTCATAAATTACCCCCACTCAAGAATAGGGTTTATGGCTACGCTACGCAGGCTATCAGTATATCTTAGGTAACTCCTAATTATGAAAACAAAGTATAAAAATAAAAACAAAAGGCGATCGCATTTTTATCTCTTTTGCTCTCTTTTTCTATCTTATCAATATATTCGTTAATTTTATCATCAAATCCTGGTTTTAAATTAACTTGAAAATATAGGATGACATTGAGGAAGAATATCAAATAATTCAAATTCAGGTTTTACATCAAAAATATTAGGTGGTATTGATTCCATCATATCAAGTTGTTGTACTAAATAAGATCTAATAATGGGATCAATATCACTGACAATACTATGTCTTCCTTCTTCTATAGCCACTCTTGTAGTCACACAACTACCAGCAAAAAAATCTAAAACAACTGAACCAGGATAAGATAGAGAGCGAACAATTCGCTGAATTAATTGACGAGGTTTTTGAGTTGGATGTCCTACACGCTCTTTAGAATTTCCATTTAATCTGGGTATTTTCCAAACATTAGTGGGGTTACGTCCTTTTTCAACACTTTCAGAACGTAAACGTTTATCTTTCATATATTCAATTTTGGTCACTTCATCAAAAGGTTCTCGTACTGCATCTAGATCAAAATAGTATTTTGAAGTCTTTCCAAACCAAGGGATTTCTTCATGACGATTAGCAAAAAAACGATGGGCGCTCATCCCATTTGGATAATTCCAAATAATGAGATTTACCAATCGCATTTTACTATTATATCGCATATCATTTATTAATGTTAATAAGTCTCCAGAACCAGCTTCATCTTGATATTGTAATCCGCCAAAGATGACTATATTTCCTGTTTCTGACAAAACACGCTCAGATTCTCGCAACCAACGAGAAGCCCAATTTAGATAATTTTCATGTATATCCCAATTAGCTAATTTTATGTTATATGGTGGATCACATACAATTAACTGTACTGAATTATCAGGTAAGAGAGATAATAAATCACAACAATCCATAATTAGAGAACTATGAAACGTTTTTTTTGGTTTTTCCGTTGAAATTATCTGTTCAGAAGCATGAGCTAACCCACGCTTTTTTATAGCGTTCATTCCAATATGTTTTGTATTATTTTGGGAACGATTACCCATATTAAACCTCTATATAATCTAAATCAGTTAAATGGTAATTTTCTGTTAAAAAATCACTGCCAAAAAGTTCACGCACAATACTTAAATTGTGATTATCCAACATATTAGCATTATTTGGCCATGCTGCTTTTACTGCTTCATATCTTGTTTGAGTTAATGTTTCATCCTCATCTTTAATAGATTTAACTAAATTGGGAATTAACATTAATTTTTTGATTGTAATATCTGAACGGTTAATTTCTATGATCCCACAAGCATTAAGTATATTTAACAAAAAAGGACATCTACGCTTTGATGCTTCCTCCGTAGCTGGTTCAATTCCTTCTTGTTCACAAAAACGTTTTACAAAGGGTGTGGAAAAGAAATCTTGATAGATTCTCTGTTTTTCTACTGTATTATTCCTAACTATATGATATAAGAAAGCTATCATTTGCTGTACTGCTGGTACATTTATAAACAATTCTAAAACAATTTTTTTAGCCCGCTTATCTCGTTGTATTATATTCATAATAAATTGATTATAATACAATTCTTGATATACCATTTGAGTGCTAGGTATATCACCTTCTTTTGAAGGAAAACTCAAATTAATATTTCTTAGTGCTGGTTCTAAAATTTGACGAAGTTTAAAACCTAAAGCAGTTAAAGTAGGTTTCCAATCTTGATTATTTGGTATTTTTCGATCATCTTCTAAAATTCCTAACTCCATAGCGGCTTGCAATTTATACTTTAGTTGTCGTTGATAACCACTAATGCGATCATCTTTATCTAATTTACCACGCATTCTAATATAACGTTTATCAAAATGAGTTTTATCTTGTGATGGTAAGCCAAAATACCAAAGAATAGATAATATATGTCCTAAATGAGTACCTTGAGGATAATGATAGCTTGCTTCTGTATACTCACCTACATCTTGTAAAAATTTCAGCCATGTTTGCCAGCTTTGAGTATATAAATTACTTTTGTATTTTCCCTGTTCATCTAAATCTTGTTTTGTTGGTTTACGTTGTAATCTTTCAGCTAGTTCAAAATAAGCATTTTTAAGATCATCTTTATCTATTCCTAAATCTTCAGCATCTTGTCTATTTAAAATTTCTTCTACTTGCTCATCAAATTTTACTTCACATCCAGTTGAATACTCATAAGTTAATTTTTTAATACGCTTACCATTACCATTTTCTTCTTTTACCTCCTGACTACTGCTTTTAGCTAAATATTTTCGTACTTGATTAGCGCGTTTATAATTACCAATAAAGTCTAGTATTCTCACTCTATCTTTACCAGTACATAAGCGTAAACCTCTACCTAACTGTTGCAAGAAAACAGTTTTTGATTCTGTTGGACGCAAGAAAAGAAGTACACGAATATCAGGAAAGTCAATACCTTCATTAAATAAATCTACTGTAAATACTACTTGATAATTATTTTTACGAAAACTCTCAATTAAATTATCGCGGTTTGCACTACGAGAATGTATTGCAGTTGCTTTGACTCCATTGTCATTAAAAAACTCAGCCATTCTATCTGCGTGTTCTATGGAAACACAAAAACCAATGGCTTTATCCCCTGCACCTTTATCTTCATCTAAATATGCTTTTAATATAGCTTCATTTCTTTCAGGAATAATTAAGAGTCTTTCCAAATCATCAACTCGATAACTTTGATTTTGATAACGGATTTTAGAGTAATCAACATTATCGGTTAATCCTATATAAGTATAAGGAACTAACAAACCACGTTCAATTACTTCATCGAGAGAAATTTCATAAATATTATGATATTCAAATAATTCAAATATATCTTTTCTATCAGTTCTATCTGGGGTTGCTGTCATTCCCAGCATAAATTTTGGTTGGAAGTATTTTAGTAATGCCTGATATGATAATGTTTGACTATGATGAACTTCATCAATCACAATATAATCAAAGTAATCACGGGTAAACTTTGCTAACTCTTCTGATTGTCTTAATGTATCTTTACTAGGAAATAAAACATCACATTCTTTTTCTCTATACTTTTCTTCACCTGTTAGTTTTCCTGCATTAAGATTTCCCCACACTTTACGGTATGCCTCTATACTTTGTGTTAATATATCTAGCCTATGAACTACAAATAAAACACGGCCACCCATGCGTTTTGCATCTAAAGCAGATAAAATAGTTTTACCTGTACCAGTAGGCATAATGATTATACCTTTATTTAATTTTCTCACATTGCGAAAATAATCTAATACTTCTAATACTTCATTTTGAATTGCGTTAGGTTTTAAACTATATTCACTGAGTAAGTTAGGCGCGTATTTAGTAATTAAATTACGAATACTATCTTTAACTATTGCTCTCCATCTTGGAGATTGTAATTGATTATATGAAAAACGTAGTAGTTTATAACCTCGTCCCAATATCTCATTTTGACGGAATAAATTATCATCAAATTGTTCATGTGGTATGATTCCCTCAGCGTGATAACTTTCTCCATTGACTTCAAAGGCAATTTTTACATTATTCTCATCATCGTGATATGCAAAATCAATACGTCTGTTTTTACCGGTGCTATCAATAAAAACATACTGTGGCTCTATTTTACCAATATTTGATTTTAGTAAGGGATAAAGAAACTCCTCTATAAATAAGCGTTCTGATGCTTGAACTATACGAGAATCATATTTTCCGTAGTATTCTTCAATGTTCATAATTTATTTTTAATTTATACTGAATTATTATAATCAGGATTGTGTTTGTTATGCAACGACAGCTAAAATATCCTTAATTTTCTGAATATTCGTGACATATCGCTGAAAATTATAAAAACAAAAATAAACCGTAAATATACGTAATTGAATCCCCGACTTCTTCAAGAGGTCGGGGATCTGGAGAGGACTTGAGAGTGATTAAACGAACTCTTCCAACTGTTCTAATTTTAACCAAATATTTGGCGTTGGTACTCGTCCAAACTTAACCAAAGCATAGTCACCCTTGATATCAACAACTTCCCCTTGAGTCTCAAATAAATAACTAGGAAAGCGGGAATCACTAGCTTTAGCTTCCAGACTATTTTCCAACTTTTCCCGAATAGCGCGAACCATATTCCCTTTTTTCACAGCCATAAGTTACCTTCGTTCCAAAATAAACGCCTTCACTGCAAATTTTATCTTGTAACTTTAACCCAAGGCTAATTTCTTTTATTAAAACAAATAACCGCCGATTTTCAAGTCAACCCCTTGGCAGCAAATTTTTATATATTAAATTATAAGATCGTAGTTCTTACTCGTCGGTTCTATTATAACAGATTTCAAAGCCATTGTCAACCCCCTAATTCTCTTTTTTCGCGTTTTTTATTGGCAAATTTTGGGGAGGTCTTTGGGTCTTGGTGCGAAATATGATTATTTTTGACAATGAGAACAAAAATGGCTAGAACGACCACCTAATTTAATTCGCTGTATGATGTTACCACAAATTTTACAAGGTTTGCCAGCCCGATTATAAACCCAAGCAGCACCGCCATAATTACCGTTAACGCCTTGAACGCTGAGAAAATTACTAAAAGTTGTCCCTCCTGCGGCAATACTAGCTGATAAAACTTCAATAATAGCGATTCGCAACAGTTCAATTTGGGGAGTTTGTAATTCTATCCCAAGGGTTGTCGGTAAAATACCACTTTTAAATAAGGCTTCATCAGCATAAATATTACCTAATCCTGCCACCACGGACTGATCTAATAATCCAGTTTTAATGGGACGACGGGATTTTTTTAATTTACTGGCAAAATACTCTATTGTAAATTCTGGATCAAAGGGGTCAAGGGCTAATTTGCCTAAACCTGTAATAATGCTTTCTACAGCCATCTGATCAGGAACATACCACATTTTTCCGAAAGTGCGCTGGTCAACAAAGCGCAATTCATGACCTTCGGAGAAAAATAAGCGGACTCTGGTATGTTTATGTAAAGGTTGATTTTGCTCTACCCATAATAATTGACCAGTCATTCGCAAATGAACACCCAGGAAAGAATCGGAACTAAGTTGAGCGAGAAGATATTTGCCGCGACGATGCCAGGTAGTTATCTTAGTGCCTTTAATTTTATCAATAAACTCATTAGCAGAAAATGGATAGACAATAGTGCGTTCTAGCAAGACATTTCCATCCGTAATTTCTCGATTCAGGGTGAATTGATTTAAACCTCTGCGGACTGTTTCAACTTCGGGCAATTCAGGCATGAAAGTAAATAATATTTTAAAAAAACGTATAGTTCAAGACAGAATGGATAGGATATTTGACTAGACTTGAATGATAACATCTGCCCAAAACTTAGTCCAGACTTACGCAAAAGATAAAGAAAGTAGCGGTAATTGGTGAATTACCGCGAGAATGGAATTTATGGCTATGCCATGGAGACTATCAGTGAGACCTTGCGTAAGTCCCGGTGATATGATTAATTGTTAGCGTAGGCTACTTTTAATCAAACTCCTGTCGGTTGTTTACTTTGCTTTAGCAGCGGGTGCTGCTACTTCGAGTAATTCATCTACAGCAAAGTTGTTAGTATTAACACCAGAGTAGTTAACTTTGTCAAATCTGACAATTACAGGGTATTTGATGGCGCTTTTTTCAATAGAAGCGACTGTACCAACTTCCTGAAACCAGTAGGACTCAGGACGAAGAATACGGACTTTAGAACCACGTTGAACCATGATGTATCTTCCCTTTTGAAGAATGAATGCCGTAAATTAGGGCTGATTGTTCTCACTCTACAACAACAGAGGCGTGTCCTTGGGTTTTGTTAAGTTATTTATCAAATAACCATTGATGGGTAATGAATTGTTAATCTTGTCAATGACCCCTTGACATAGTAAACGCAATAGTGTAAGTTCGTTGGCAAACACTTCTTGCAAAATGTTCTATGTCTTACTCAATACAAAAACGTTACCTTCGTTCCCCCTGGCAATACGGAGGTCATCATCAAGATAAGTGATATCTAACCAAGCTTGTTGTTGTTGACTTTGAATGGGAAAATCAAAAGCTAATTTATTTTGAAAATGTCCAGATTCAATTTGTTGGACAAAATTCCCTGGTGTTGTATAGCCAATTAAACGCTGGAAACCAATGATAGAACGCTGGAATTTAACTTGTAGACGAGATGGTGATAGTGGTGTAAATTGAGCAACAACGCTGACTAATCCCTCCAAGGCAGGAATACCGTAGATTTCAGCTATGTTATAAACACTGTTAGTTTCTACCCGAATACATTGGTAAATCTGACCGAGTTGAAAAAATGGCAGACGATCTATCTTTAATAAAGCCTTGCTTGTGGTGTATAGTAGTCGCCAGTCGCCTTCTAGTAAATTACTAGCTAATGGACGTGGTGTAGGATTAAAATCTTCTAGGTTAGCGATCGCTGCTAAAATAGCTTGTTGTTGTGCAGCATTGACCAACAAACCGCGATTTGTGCCAGCAACTATATCTATGAGATTTGACTTAATCATTGTTTTTTACCTCAAGAGTATACATAATGAAACAGTATCAAGGAGATATAAATGTCCCCTATCTATAAGCATACAACTCTAAAATCTGGACTTTTTAGCTACCATTTAGTTAGTAATTAAGCAAATCACCCCCAGGAAAGGATAAAAATTTTGTTGATTTTGTTTAATTCGGATAAAGCAATTAAAGAGTTGAATCAAGGATAAAATAACTCGTATCAAATGATAGACTGTTAATGTCTAGTTAGATAAACCTTTAGGTGTGATTGTTGATATGTTAGATTCTCCCCTACGCGAAGCGCCCAGAAACCAGCGAGCAGCGGTTATTCCGGTCAAACAGGAATCCTCCATGTTAGACTGGTTACGACTAAGTGGCCGACTGATAGCCCGTGAAGTCCATGAAACAGACTCCCGGGAAGATGTAGAAGTAATATCCGATTTTCTGATCGCAGACGACGGAATTGGTGATATTGATTACGATGACGATGATGATATAACTATTGATGAAGATTAGGTGTGAGTATTTTGGGATACGGACACCAAATATTGGCAATATTGTTTGATTTAGATTTTTTGTAAGTGTGGAGTGAAGGATTTTTTTGTGGACGCTAAGTTTAAATTATCTCCTAACCAAGGTTTGAATTTTTCGGGAATTAGGTTAGCTTCAATGCTAACAATGTTACTAACTACAACTTCCTTGATTTTAGATTGGGTGGGGCAGAGGCATCCCTGGTATACTACCTCCTTAACCTTACCTCTTTTCTTGTGTGCTACAATCGTAGGTGTGCTTGGCCAACGGGTCATACCTATTTTACAAGCACTAAAAACCGGTCAAATTATCCGGGAAGATGGACCCCAAGCACATTTAAAAAAAGCAGGAACTCCAACGATGGGGGGTATATTTTTTATCCCTGTGGCTGTAGTAGTTGCTTGTATACTATGTAACTTTTCTCAAGATGTAGTTGCTGTTTCCGCTTTAACTCTGAGTTACGGTTTAATTGGCTGGTTAGACGACTGGCAAATTTTGCGGCGTAAATCAAATAAAGGCATATCTCCTAAGACGAAATTGGCTTTACAAGTTATCTTTGGGGCGCTGTTTTGTTTCTGGCTGATGCTTAAAGGTGATTTTAGCATAACTAATATCCATTTGCCTTGGGCGGGTTTATCCTTGCCTTTAGGATTGTTGTTTTGGCCTCTAGCGGGTTTTGTCTTAGTCGCGGAGAGCAATGCTACTAATTTAACAGATGGTGTGGATGGTTTAGCAGCGGGAACAGTAGCGATCGCTATTTTCGCATTGGGTGTGATCATTTCCCCAACTTCTCCCGACTTAATGGTTTTCTGTGCTGCTGTCAGTGGTAGCTGCTTAGGATTTCTAGCCTATAACCGCAACCCAGCTAGTGTTTTCATGGGTGACACTGGTTCTTTAGCCCTGGGTGGGGCTTTAGCTGCTGTCGCGTTGGTGACAAATTCTTTAGTATCATTGTTTATCCTGAGTGGGATTTTCTTTGTAGAAACCCTTTCTGTCATGGCTCAAGTCAGTTATTATAAAGCGACCAAAGGACCAGACGGTAAGGGTAAGCGATTATTTAAAATGGCTCCTTTACATCATCATTTAGAATTAACTGGTTGGTCAGAATTACAAGTAGTGGCAGTTTTTTATATGGTTGCTGCTGTTCTCGCTTTTGTTTGTATTATCAGCATAAAATAAGCAGATTTAATCATCGAATTTTTCAGGAAAATAAACTCAAAACCTGCAAATGTGGAGCAATCTAAATTTGCAGGTAATTTTTTCGATGCTGTAGTTCGTAATTATGCAATACTTAATATATAATATTCTTTATTAAGTAGGTAAGCGGAAAAAAACCGACATACAGCACTTCCCGGTGTTATAAGGTACATATCTAGCGGGCAAGATGCCCGCACCACAAGAGTTTCATGATTCAATTTTGTACCTCATCAGTGCGGAAAATGCTGTAAGTAACGAAAAGTAAAGTTGCCCAAAACCGTCACAGCGAAG
>NZ_KE384602.1:11918-44051 GCF_000426905.1 Dolichospermum circinale AWQC131C | reverse complement strand
TTCCCTGTTCCCTGTTCCCTGTTCCCTTGTCATAACGACAATTTTTAACGCCAACCTACTTACCTATCCCCTTATGTCAATTATTGTTGCAGAAAATCTGAATAAATCCTATCCAGTAGCAATTAAAAATCCAGGAATAAGAGGAACAATTACCCACTTTTTTCGTCGTAATTATCGTTTAATTAAAGCCGTTCAAGATGTTTCCTTTACTATTGAACCTGGGGAAATTGTCGGTTTTTTGGGTCCCAATGGTGCAGGGAAAACTACGACCTTAAAAATGCTAACAGGATTAATTCATCCTTCTAGTGGTATAGTTAAAGTCGGTGGATTTGTTCCCTTTCGTCGTCAGGAAACATTTCTGCAAAAAATCACCTTAGTCATGGGACAAAAACAGCAATTAATCTGGGATTTACCCGCCTTAGATTCTCTCAAAATTAACGCCGCAGTTTATAATATTTCTGATAAAGAATTTCAGCGTCGCGTTGGGGAACTAACAGAAATGTTGGGTTTAGAAGGTAAACTAACTCAACCAGTGCGAAAATTATCATTAGGGGAAAGAATGAAAGCTGAAATATTAGCAGCACTTTTACACCGTCCCCAAGTTTTATTTTTAGACGAACCAACTTTAGGGTTAGATGTTAATGCTCAAGTGGGAGTACGTCAATTTTTAAAAGAATATAATCAACTTTATCAAGCAACTGTATTATTAACCAGTCATTATATGGCTGATATTACAGCTTTGTGTCAACGAGTATTATTAATTCACCAAGGAAAATTAATGTATGATGGTAGCTTAGAGGGATTATTAGAAAGTTTTGCTCCCTATCGAGAAATTTATGTTGAATTAGCTCAAGCATTACCATTAGCACAACTTATGTCCTATGGTGACGTGCAAATGGTCGAAGCAAGAGCGGTAAGATTTATTGTTCAGCAAGAAGCATTAACTCAGACTGTATCCCGGATTTTGGCTAATTTAGAAGTGTTAGATTTAACAGTTACAGAACCACCAGTAGAAGAGGTAATTGGCCGAGTTTTTCAAAAAGGATTTATTTGAAAACCCCACCCTAACCCTCCCCTTACCAAAGGGAGGGAACTGTAACCTGTAACCTGTCCCCTGTCCCCTGTCACCTGTAACCTGTCACCTGTAACCTTTCCCCATAAATAACCATGAAAAAACCAATTAAAAAAGCCTTAACTTTACTGTCAGTTTACTATGCTTATATGCTGGAATATCGCTCAGAATTAATCCTATGGGTTCTAGCAGGTTCTCTACCAATGATTATGATGGGTATTTGGGTACAAGCAGCCGAAAGTGGTAAATTTGGTTTTCAACCTGTGGATTTTGCTCGGTATTTCTTTGCTGTTTTCCTGACTAAACAAATTAGTGTAGTTTGGGTAATTTATGACTTTGAAAAAGAAATATTAGAAGGTAAACTTTCTCTAAAATTATTACAGCCTTTAGATCCAATTTGGCATCATCTTGGTAGTCATTTAGGTGAAAGAGTCGCTCGAATGCCTTTTGTATTACTTTTATCCACATTCTTTTTTGTTCTCTATCCCCAAGCCTTCTGGTTGCCTAATATAGGTAATTTATGCTTATTTATCTTAGCAGCAATTATGGCTTTTGCTTTAAGATTTATCATTCAATATACCTTTGCTATGTTTTCATTTTGGACAGAAAGAGCAGCAGCTTTAGAAAATTTATGGTTGTTATTTTTTCTATTTTTATCGGGTTTAATAGCGCCTTTAGATGTCTTTCCCGAAAATATCAGAAACATAGTTATGTTAACACCTTTTCCTTACATGATTAATTTCCCAGCGAGTATTTTGGTGGGACTACCTGTAAATTTAACTAGGGGATTTTTGTCAATTATTGGTTGGTTTCTTGTATTTTTGGGCGCTAATCGTTTTTTATGGCGTAAGGGTTTAAAACGCTATTCTGGTATGGGGGCTTAACACGGTTTTGGTTTATCAGGGTTTGAGGTTTATTCAGTTCACCTGTTTAACTAAATGCACCAATTCCGGTAAAATCAATTTTTCCATACCCAGTCGCACAGCATGACTAGAACCAGGAAGAGAAAAGATGATTTTATTTTTATAAATACCTGCTACAGCACGGGAAGCTATAGCCCGTGAACCAATTTCTTGATAACTTAAAAACCGGAATAATTCCCCAAATCCTGGTAAAGTTTTTTCTAATAACTTTTCTAAGGTATCATAAGTAGTGTCTCTGGGAGCAATTCCCGTTCCCCCATTAAAAATTACAGCGTTGATACAAGGATATGCAGCTAAAACTTCCATCTGGGCTGTAATTTCTCTTGACTCATCTTTGATAATCTGATATAACTCTACGATGTGATGGTCAGCTAAAAGTAGTTCTTTAATTAATTGACCACTTTTGTCTGTAGCTGGGGAACGGGTATCACTGACGGTAATAACTGCACAATTTACAGAAAGTTGCTGTGTATTGGGGTGTGGTTGAAATTCCATAGATATTTTACGTTTTAGCCAATAATCAATGACCACTGACCACTGACTACTGACTAATGACTAATTAAGATTTACTTAATCCTAGTCCATTTTCTTCAGCATAACGATTCATAAACCGCATAAACCGATCCCATTCTTCTTTAGACTGCATAACATAAACTGCTTCTAAAGATTCTGGTTTACCGTTGACAAATTTACCCTGAACTGCACTAATCTTGATTTCCCCTTCTTCGTCAATTAAATAAAGTCCAGTAGGTTCGGTTTTACCGTCTTGTGCCAAGATATCAGGATTTGTGAAAGTAAATGTTGCTGTACTACTATCACCTGCTTTTGCTCTTGTCAAGCGGACATCTGGAACTACTGTTTCCTCAATACCTCTAGCAAACTGAATTTTCGCCATGATAAATAAATCTAAAGTTTTGATTGCATTTTTTAGTATTCTCTCATTATAGAGTAATTTTATAACGGGCATTTTACCAATGGTCATCAAATCTAGTTCACAACTTCGATATAAACGCCGTTTATTATCTATAGCATTGATCATTGTAGCTGGTATATTAATCACCCTGATTAGCAATTCTAACGCAGCTACACCTGTCACAAAAACTAAAAACGTGATTCTGATGATTGGGGACGGTATGGGCTGGGAAATGGCTCGCGCTGGGGCTATAGCGCAAGGATATAATTACAATTCTGGTCGGGGGGAAGGACTAAGTTTTCAAACTCTGGAGAATTATGCTCTCGCTACCACCTATGGTACTACCATTGCTCCTGGTAATGGAGTTTTCAGTACAAATAACTCCGCATTATCTGGTTCTAATCCGATTACAGGCGCTAGTCCCATTTTACCAGGGTTTAAATTCCAACCGCAATTTAATCCCGGAAATACACCATCTGGAGGGGGGAAAAATCTTGATCCCAATGCGGTCGGTAATTTGGTAGGTTATGATCCTCAACGGGGGGGAATAAATCCTTGGACACCTGGTAATGATCCTGAATATATTAAGTATAGTTATCCTGATTCGGCTAATACAGCAACTACTTTGTATACGGGAGTAAAAAGCTATAATAACGCTATTTCCGTTGATATTTTTGAAAAACCCTTAGAAACTATTCTGAAAACTGCGGCTGATCATGGTAAATCTACGGGAATTGTGACATCTGTTCCTGTAGATCATGCGACACCGGGAGCAGCAGCAGCTAATGTTAATCGTCGCAATAAATATGATGGTGATTATCCGACTTTGGATAATATTCTCCAGCAGGAACTTCGCATATATCAACCAACGGTAATTTTAGGTGGTGGTCATCCGCTTACGGGTGCTAATAGTCAACCTTTACCTACGGGTGTAGAACCTCCGACTAAATTTGAATATATCACAAAAACGACTTATACAGAGTTGAGTAAAAACCCCAATCAAAACCGTTATAATTACACATTTTTAGAACGAGGAAAAGATGCGGCTGAAAAATTAGCGATGACTGCGGCTAAATTAAATCCAAATCGGGGCGATCGCCTGTTAGGATTATATGGAGCTAGGGGACAAGAGGGAAATCTACCTGTAAGTACGGCCAATGGAGATTATAGTAATACGGGTTTGAGTATTTTTTCTCTGTTTGGTTCTCAAGGAAAAAACCCGGATACAGTTCGGCCTTTGCTGGTTGGAGAAACCGATAAATCTTTTATAGCCAAAGAAATTAATGAAAATCCCACACTCAATGATTTAACTAAAGCTGCTTTAGCAGTTTTATCGAAGGATAAAGATGGATTTTGGTTAATGGTAGAAGGTGGTGATATTGATTGGGCGGCCCATGATGATAATCTAGATAATATGATTGGGACAGTATTGGATTTTGACAAAGCTGTAAAAACGACAATTGACTGGATTAAAAATAATGGTGGTTGGGAAAATAATCTGCTCATTGTCACTGCTGATCATGATCATTATCTGACTTTAAATCCTAACTTTTCTGAATTACTCAAAGAAAAAGGTGCAGAAGCTTTAACCGCTGAATCTGATTCTATAAAAGCGGCTCATTTTTGGGGTTCTAATCCTCAGATTAAATATGGTTGGGGAAATCATGGGAATCGTCCAGTTCCTGTGTATTATCAAGGTAAAGGTTCAGAAGTTTTAACTAATTCTGTGGGTAAGGGTTTCCGGCTTTATGGTTATGATATTCCTGGTATTGGGGGTTTAGTGGACCAAATTCACATCTATCAAACTCAGCTAAAAGCAATAGGGAATAAGAAATAGGGAAAAATAGTTTTCAGATTAGTTTTTAGATAATTTGTATGTCATCAGACATTAATTTATTTGAACAATGAAAACTAATTATTATATAGCAATCCTAAATGATACGTGAGAGTTCAATAAGGCTCAAGTGCTTATAAAACAAGGATTTTTATCTACGTATTTTCTCAAGATTGGGGTAGGATTGCTATATCATGTCCACCCAAGCACTTAGGATATAGTTGATCATTGTATTGCCTTTTCGCAATTACCAATTACCAATTACCAGCCTCAACAGATATGATAAGTGTTCAACTGGACATGATATTAAATAATATGCAAATTGTAATTAAAGTATCTTTTTAGATCAATAACTCATAGCAATAATTAAATAAGGGGAAACTTAGGCAATTTGAAATTATTGTATTTGTAGATTTTGACAAAATTACCTTGTCAAAGAAAATATTGCTATTTTCAGGGATTAAACACTTATGTCATTTGATATTTCTCAAAAGCTTCTATCTGAAAACGAAATCAAATATACAGCTATTTCCCAAACTAATGCCTTTGAAAATCCCACTGATTCTACGATTTTTGGCAGTCGTAGTTATTCTAGTAACTATAACTCAAACAATGGCTATGGACTAGTGAATGCAGGATTAGCAGTGAGTAAAGCCGCTGGTGATGGTCCCTATGAAGATGTTCCTGACTTGGGTGGTAATAATTGGGGTGCAGATATGATCAACGCTCCCACAGTCTGGAATAAGGGATATACAGGAAAAGGGGTTATTGTAGCTGTTATAGACACTGGCGTAGACTACAACCATGAAGACTTAAAAAATAATATTTGGATCAATACCAAAGAAATAGCAGGTAATGGGATAGATGATGATGGTAACGGCTATATTGACGATGTTAGGGGTTGGAATTTTGATAATGACAACAACAATGTGTTAGATAATAATGGCCATGGAACTCATGTTTCTGGAACTATAGCCGCAGAAAACAATGGTATTGGCGTTACTGGTATTGCCTATAATTCCCAAATTATGTCAGTTAAAGTCCTAGATGCCAATGGTTCAGGTTCTTACTCAAATATCACCAAAGGCATTTATTATGCAGTTGACAATGGCGCGAAAGTCATTAATCTCAGTCTAGGGGGAGACTCTCCTAACGATACCCTGAAATCAGCCATCGAATATGCCAGCAGCAAAGGTGTAATTGTGGTTATGGCAGCGGGCAATAATAGCGAATCAATACCATCCTATCCTGCCCGCTATGCCTATAATTCAGGAATTGCCGTAGGTGCGGTAGATCAAAATAATAACCTTGCGGACTTTTCTAACCGTTCTGGTTCTCAAGAAATCGCATACGTTACCGCCCCAGGAGTTAATGTTTACTCCACAGTACCTAATAATCAGTATGCTAATTACTCTGGTACTTCTATGGCTGCTCCTCACATTGTCGGTGTTGTTGCCCTCATGCTTGGTGCTAACCCTAACCTAACGGAGAGTCAAGTTCGGCAAATTCTTATCAGTACATCTGCAAATAGTACCAGTCCGACCGAGCCAAAAACGCCTACACAACCGGGCTTACAATTCCCATCTTTCTTTCCCCCACTAGACTCTTTTTTTCCTCTGGAATTAACTAATATAGTATCACAATTGCCTTTGAGTTTCCAATCCCCAACCCTAACCTCTACTACGCTTCCTCCGTCTCTGGAAACATCATCCTTACAGCCGTCTGATGATTCTCAAAAGAAAGAAGCAAATCCCTTCCTGATGCAACTGAGACCGTACTATTATGAAAGCAAAAGCGATGCAAATGTTAGGTATAATTCACTAGGGTGGCCAGGGATGCCCCACACCGCCCAAGAATTAGACTAATTGAGATTATACAATCTAAATGCTATACAGATGAGATGATGATGTTCTCAAAGCGACTTGAGGTAAGACCTGATTTAGTTTACCACTACGATAACCTTCTAAATCCAAGGTGACATAGATAAATCCCCAGTTTTGAAATACAGATACTAGACTTGGTAAATCTGTCGTTGTCACAAAATCTTTAATTTTATCCGGTGATAATTCAATTCTAGCTGTATCACCCTCCGAACGTACTCGTAAATTTTGCCACCCCAGGTTTCGTAAATAAATTTCCGCCCTACCTACCCGCTGCAATTTGGCTATGGTAATTTCTTCACCGTAGGGAAAGCGGGAACTTAAACAAGGTTGAGCGGGTTTATCCCACCAGGGTAAACCTAGTTGTTGGGAAATTTGTCTAACTTCGGCTTTAGTCACCCCAATTTCTGCTAAAGGTGATCTTACACCTCTTTCTTTTGCAGCTTGGATTCCTGGACGATAATCATGTAAATCGTCAGCATTTACCCCATCTACTACATAAGGATAACCTAATTCTAAAGCCAAGGGTTTTAGTGTATCGTGTAATTCACTTTTACAAAAATAACAACGATTTACGGGGTTAGATGTATAATTAGGATTGTCCATTTCCTGAGTTTGGACAATTTTGTGAGCTATACCGATAGTTGCGGCTTGAATTTTCGCGTCTTCTAATTCTTCTGGTAATAGAGAAGCAGAAACCGCAGTTACAGCCAATGCGCGATCGCCTAAAACTTCATAAGCGATCTTAGCCACTAATGTACTATCAACTCCCCCAGAATAGGCTATCAAAGCCTGGTCAATTTCCCGAAATAAAGCTTGTAATTGTTCTAGTTTTTCTGTCCAATTCATCCCCATCAAACCCCATAACGCCTCTATTATTTATATTATCTATTTTCAGGAAAATGCTGAAAACTCTTGAAGGTACGTCCCAGAAGGTCAGGTTGACCGTGGTAGAGACGTTTCCGTTGTAGAGATGTTTTCGTTGTAGAGACGTTTCCGTGGTAGAGACGTTTTCGTGGTAGAGACGTTTCCGTGGTAGAGACGTTTCCGTGGTAGAGACGTTTTCGTGGTAGAGACGTTTCCGTGGTAGAGACGTTCCATGGAACGTCTCTACATAGCGCAGACACTTCTAGAATGAGGAATAATTACCAATTACCCATTATACTTAGACGAAGCTACGTAGGCGATATCTACGAAAACGTTTTCAGACGTATGCGTAAAATTTCTGCTTGTTTTTCGGCTTCTAATAAAGTCTCCCTGGCACTTTGTACCACATCTGCGGGGGCTTTATCCACAAATTTAGAATTGCTTAATCTAGCAGTCAAAGATTGGGCTTCGGCTTCAGCTTTTTGCAAAGCTTTCTCCAATTTAGCTCGCACAACTTCAATATCTACAACTCCTTTTAAGGGAATTACTACCTGTACAGTACCGACAACACCCGCAATGGAATTTTCTGTTTCATTTTCGGTTACTGTTGGTAAAACTTGTGGTTCAGTTGGTGTTTCACTAGCTGGGAAATATTTTGTAAATAACTCTTTTCTTGTTTCAGCATTGAGTAAATAGCGGAAAGCAAACCAACCGACATAACCCAAACCAATTAGTTCAAAACTAGTGCCAAAAATGGGAATATCTAATGCAGTATTTGCCACAAATAAAGCTACTCGCAAAGCGATAAACCCAAGAATACTTACAGCAATGATCGTGATTCCACCCCAATATTTACTATCTTCAACTTGTGGAGTTTCTGCGGGAATCACAATAGGATTATTATCAACAATTGTCAATGTTTCGACTTTGGCTAAATCTTGAATATAAGCCTGTCCCGCAGTGAGAATAAACCTTTCATTTTCACTTTCACTTTGCAAATTTGCAGTAATTTTTACCCCTGGTTTAATATCTGCTTCCGCTCGTAAATTGCGAATTGTGCGAATTGTGTCAATTAATAAATTAAACTGGGTTTCCAATGCTGAATCAATCAGATGATAATCGGGTTCAGGATAGGATTGTAAAGGTAAAAGTTGGGTATTTTCTGCCGGTTGTTGGGTGAGAGTTTGCCAGATTTCTTCAGTAATATGAGGCATAAAGGGATGTAATAATTTTAAAATCCCTTCTAAAACATAAGCGATGATTTGTTGGGCAATTTTGCGAGATATAGGGTCTGTATCTTTCTGTAATCTGGATTTTACTAACTCAATATACCAATCACAGAAATCACCCCAAATAAATTCATAAAGTCCCTTTGCTGCTTCTCCTAAACCATAATTATCAATGTCATGATTTGTTTGTTTAACAACTTGGTTAAAACGGGAAAGAATCCACCTATCACTTAATTCTGTGGGAACTGGTTGACCTAATTGGGCTGGAGTTTGTCCGTCCAAATTCATCATTACAAATCGGGCTGCATTCCACAATTTATTGGCAAAATTGCGAGAAGCTTCTACCGAAACAGATTCATCTTTTTTCCGGTCATATTCTAAACGGATATCTTGACCAGCACCAGCAACTTCTTTAATTAAAGTGTACCGTAAAGCGTCCGTTCCATATTTGGAAATCAACAATAATGGGTCAATGCCATTATTTGCAGATTTTGACATTTTCTTATTATTTTCATCCCGAACTAAACCATGAATATACACAGTTTTAAAGGGCATTTTCCCAGTAAAATATGTACCCATCATTGTCATTCTTGCTACCCAGAAAAAGATAATATCAAAACCAGTCACTAGGGTAGTAGTCGGGTAATATGTGGCTAGGTCTTCCGTTTCTTCCGGCCAACCTAAAGTTGAAAATGGCCACAGTCCCGAAGAAAACCACGTATCTAAAACATCGGGGTCTTGTATTAATTGGACATCTTCCCCAAATTGGATTTTAGCTTTTTCTAAGGCTTCTGCTTCATTGCGGGCGACAAAATAAGGAGTTGTATCCGTAATTTCCCCTTCAGTTTCGCTAATAGCATACCAAGCGGGGATTTGATGTCCCCACCACAATTGACGAGAAATACACCAATCACGTAGATTTACTAACCAATCACGATAAACTTTAGACCAACGCTGAGGGACTATTTCCGGGGAATCTTGGGTATCGAGGAAATCTAAGGTTTTATCAGCTAGGGGACGGATTTTGACAAACCACTGAGTAGAAAGGAGTGGTTCAACAGGGACTTTACCGCGATCGCTATAAGGTACTGTATGTTTATATTCTTCAACTTTGACTAAAACACCTTCAACTTCTAACCTAGCGACCAAGTTTTTACGAGCAACAAAGCGGTCTTGACCTTGAAAATCCCCCGCATTTTCATTCAGTGTACCGTCCTTATTCATAATATTAATGAACGGTAAATCATGACGTTTACCCATTTCAAAATCATTGGGGTCATGGGCTGGAGTCACTTTAACACAACCCGTCCCAAAGGTAGCGTCCACCAATTCATCACCAATAATAGGTATTTCTCGCTGCATAATCGGTAAAGTTACGGTTTTACCAATCAGATGTTTATACCTATCATCATTGGGGTTAACTGCCACTCCCGTATCACCTAACATAGTTTCTGGGCGAGTTGTCGCCACTTCCAGAAAACCAGAACCGTCACTGAGGGGATAACGGAAGTACCATAAATTACCATTTACCTCTTTAGGTTCTACTTCCAAATCAGATACAGCCGAACCCGAAGCAGGACACCAATTGACTAAATAGTTACTACGGTGAATTAACCCCTCTTCATGGAGACGAATAAACGCTTCTAAAACAGCCTTTGATAAACCCGCATCTAAAGTAAAGCGTTCCCTAGTCCAGTCTACAGATACCCCTAACCGTTTTAACTGATTAATAATTGTACCACCAGATTCCGCCTTCCATTGCCAAGCCCGTTCTAGGAACTTTTCCCGTCCCAAATCATGACGAGTTTTCCCCTCGGCCTTGAGTTGTTTTTCTAGAATCGTTTGCACTGCTATACTAGCGTGGTCAGTTCCCGGTAACCAGAGGGTATTGCGTCCTTTCATGCGGTGGTAACGCACCAGGGTGTCAATGATAGCCCCTTCAAAGGCGTGACCCATGTGTAAACTACCAGTAACATTAGGTGGAGGGATAACGACACAGTAGGGTTCACCTTTGTGGTTGGGGTCGGCCTTGTAAACCTGGTTATCTTCCCAGAATTTTTGCCATTTGGCTTCTGTGGAGAAGGCTTCGTAAAGACTAGGGAGATTAGGAATAGTTACAGTCATGTTGAGAATAATAGAAGAATAATTGTATGACAACTTTACTAAATTTTGCCACAGGCTTAGAAAATCTTTGTGATTGAGTTGGCGAATTTGACCAGTAGGGATTTTTAGACTTGGTTGACTGAAAATTGACAACCTGGGTAATTTTCTACATATTTTTCATCCTCGCTAGGTGTGATACGTGATATTTTGTCAAAGAATCTGCGAGGATTCTGCCTTTCCATAATCAAGTCCCTATCTACCTTGACACTTTAGGTTGTTTGTGCCTCTCTCGAAGAGAAGAGTCTGCGGATTAGAAATCCATCAAAATATAATTATACTATCGCTGCTATGAAAGAATGCGGATTCGTGATATTGTCAGTTTTCCCATTCCATATTTTATAGGACTTACGCACAAGTCACAGAATAATGAACCGCGTTCGCGAAGCGTGCCGAAGGCATAGGAACGAAGAGAACGAAGAAAAGAGGGTTTGAGAGATATTTTGCGTAAGTCCTGTTTTAATGCAGCAAGGCCAAATCTATGTTAAAATGCCGATTGTATGTGTAACTTGTAAATAACAAAAGGTGAAGTTATGACAGTTATTACTAATTTACAGCAACTCTATGAAACTGATGATCATTTATGGTTATTAGCAACTATTCAATTATTAAAACAAGGTCGTTTTGATGAGTT
The DNA here is from genome assembly GCF_000426905.1 of Dolichospermum circinale AWQC131C. Classification (NCBI taxonomy): domain Bacteria; kingdom Bacillati; phylum Cyanobacteriota; class Cyanophyceae; order Nostocales; family Aphanizomenonaceae; genus Dolichospermum; species Dolichospermum circinale. The sequence continues at coordinate 32,539 of NZ_KE384602.1, read as the reverse complement.
GGATTTAGAAAATTTAATTGAGGAGTTGGAATCATTGGCAAAAAGAGATAAGCATCAAGTTAAAAGTTTACTAGAACAACTAATTAGACATCTTTTATTATTGCAGTTTTGGACACAAGAATATGACAGAAATAAAAATCATTGGCGTTCGCAAATCAGAAGTTTTCGAGTGCAGTTGAAAGATAGATTAACATCTAATTTATATAATTATTTGAGTTCTATTTTTACAACTATTTATGAAGATGCTTTAGGTTATGTTCAAGAAAAAACAGGTTTTACTGTAAATTTTCCCGCAGAATGCCCTTATTCGTTTGATGAAGTTCTCGATATTAATTATTTACCCAATTGAGTAACTCAGTTTAGCCCGACAAATAATAAAATCCCCAACTTAATTAAAAAGTTAGGGATCTTTTAATTTTAATCTTCAAACTCTGGAAAATTATACCAAATATTCAGTTTTTCCTGTTAACAGACAAATTGATACTGTTGATACTAGCTAGACAGAAACTTTTCTGTCAAACTGGAAATCACAAAAGTAATTTCTTAATTCTACGCTCCGGGTATCTTAAAGATTATAACGTTTTATTGATCACAAAATATTATCAATATTTTCAAATTTTAAGAAATCGCCATAAAAAATCAAAAAATTTGCCGCAGACTGACAAAGAAATGGTATAATGAACAAAAATCGCTTATACAAAACCTAGCTATATCTGTACTGTATAACTGATCCAACCTAATATAATTGTTATTCGTGTACGTGAATATTATGAGTGCGAACTTTTGATTAGACTGAGTATATTTCTATGTTATTTATCGCATTAATTGGTGTTTAAACTACATATTTTTCTAGCAGTTAGAATTTTCTAATCCTTAGTTCTTGAGCATTGAACTAGAGTTTTAAAACAGGATATTTTACTTAAAGATTTGATAAAGTTTTCCTAGAAAAAACCTATTTATGAGAAAATTTTTTAAAAAAATATCTGACAGACAATAAACATTTATGAGAAAGTAGAGATATTCCATGAAAGGTGGATACAGCTAAATTCATACTTGGTTTCAGTACCCCTAAAACTCCATAGGAACTTATTGAATAGACATCTGATTTTTGGACAAAAAGAATAATTATGTGTACTATAAAAAGAATAATATGACGGTTAAGGAAAGTATGAGAATTTTAGTCACGGGCGGTGCGGGGTTTATCGGTTCTCATTTGATTGATAGATTAATGAATGATGGTCATGAAGTCATCTGTTTGGATAATTTCTATACAGGAAAGAAACATAATCTCCGTCAATGGTTAGATCATCCTAATTTTGAACTGATACGTCATGATATCACCGAACCAATTCGCTTAGAAGTTGATCAAGTTTATCATCTGGCTTGTCCCGCTTCTCCAGTGCATTATCAGTACAACCCAATTAAAACTGTGAAAACTAATGTTATTGGAACACTCAATATGTTAGGTTTAGCTAAACGGGTGAAAGCCAGATTTTTATTAGCTTCCACCAGTGAAGTCTACGGAGATCCAGAAGTTCATCCCCAAACGGAAGATTATCGCGGTAGTGTCAATCCCATTGGTATTCGTTCATGTTATGACGAAGGAAAAAGAATGGCGGAAACCTTAGCATTTGATTATCACAGAGAGAATAAAGTTGATATTCGGGTCGCCAGAATCTTCAATACCTATGGACCGAGAATGCTAGAAAATGATGGGCGAGTAGTCAGCAATTTTGTCGCCCAAGCATTACGAGGTATTCCTTTAACTGTTTATGGTCAAGGTCAACAAACTCGCAGTTTTTGCTATGTTTCTGACTTAGTAAATGGATTAATGCGATTAATGAACGGTGAACATACAGGACCGATAAATCTGGGTAATCCTGATGAATACACTATTTTGGAATTAGCTCAAGCTGTGCAAAACTTGATTAATCCAGATGCAGAAATTAAATTTGAACCCTTACCTGCTGATGATCCCCGTCGTCGTCGTCCCGATATTACTAAAGCACAAACTTTATTAAATTGGCAACCTACTATTCCCCTCCAAGACGGGTTAAAGCTCATGATCGAAGATTTCCGTCAACGGTTTCAACAGGTTTAGTAGTGCTAAATTCCCTTGATTCACTTGATTCACTGACAACTTTAAAAAACAAGGATTTCAAAAATGCGTGTTTGCGTAATTGGTACTGGCTATGTTGGTTTAGTTACAGGTGCTTGTTTAGCTCACATTGGCCATGATGTCATCTGTATAGATAACAACGAAGAAAAAGTAAAATTAATGAAGTCTGGTCAGTCGCCAATTTTTGAGCCAGGACTCTCGGAAATTATGAAATCTGCTATTAATAGTGGTAATATTCAGTTCTCTAGTGATCTGGCGGCTGGGGTTGATCATGGAGAAATTCTGTTTATTGCTGTGGGAACTCCTCCTTTACCTAATGGTGAAAGTGATACTCGCTATGTAGAAGCCGTAGCTCGTGGTATCGGCGAAAATCTCAATGGTGGTTATAAGGTAATTGTTAATAAATCCACTGTTCCCATCGGTTCTGGTGACTGGGTAAGAATGATTGTTTTAGATGGGATTGCGGAACGTCAAAAAACATTTTTGGCATCTGGTAATACAATAGAAGACAGTAAATTTTCTGAAATTGCCCATGATTTTGATGTTGTAAGTAATCCAGAGTTTCTGCGGGAAGGTTCGGCAGTTTATGATACCTTTAATCCTGATCGGATTGTCTTAGGTGGAAATAGTGAACAAGCCACCAGCATGATGAAAGAATTATACGCTCCAATTGTAGAACGCAAATTTGCGGCCGATAAATCTTTACCTCCTGTTCCCGTTCTGGTGACAGATTTAAGTTCCGCAGAAATGATCAAATACGCGGCTAATGCCTTTTTAGCTACTAAGATTAGCTTTATTAACGAGGTAGCTAATATTTGCGATCGCGTGGGTGCGGATGTTACCCAAGTAGCAAAAGGCATAGGTTTAGATTCCCGCATTGGTAGTAAGTTCTTACAAGCTGGTATTGGTTGGGGTGGTTCATGCTTTCCTAAAGATGTTTCCGCTCTCATTCACACCGCAGGTGATTATGGCTATGAAGCCCAACTGATGAAAGCTGCGGTTAGTGTTAACGAGCGCCAACGCTTAATCGCCTTAGAAAAACTGCAACAAGCTTTAAAAATCCTCAAAGGTAAAACTGTGGGCTTACTCGGTTTAACCTTCAAACCAGATACAGATGATTTACGGGATGCACCCGCATTGATCCTCATTGAACAACTTAACCGATTGGGAGCTAAAGTTAAGGCTTATGACCCCATAATCTCGCAAACAGGAATGCGTCATGGTCTTTCCGGTGTATTAGTAGAAACCGATGCAGAAAGACTAGCGGATGGCTGTGATGCTTTGGTACTTGTCACTGAATGGCAACAGTTCAGCACTTTAGACTATGGGAAAATGGCAAAATTGATGAATCACGCAGTGATGATTGATGGTCGTAATTTCCTTAATCCTCAAACCATGATCCGGGCTGGATTTCAGTATGTAGGCGTAGGAAGGTAAAAAAGGGAACTGCTAGAGGTAATTTTCTTGTTTTCTCCTGACTGCTCCTGGAAAAATTAAATCGCCGCCCAGTGGAATCTGGACGGCGTTGATTTTTTTCAATTTTAAAAATTGTTAAGAACTGCGCGGAATTCGTTCAATTTCTGCATAACCACTAAAAATCAATCTTTGGCCTTCTGTTTCTAAACGATTTAGTCGCATTTTTACCCCATCTAAATCAAAGCGATCTAAATCAACCATATTATCCAAAATTTCTACCAATGCTGCACTTAAAGTCCGGGAAATTTCCCGTTGTGCTTCTGGAACTCCCTCAAGTTCAATCTTAGGGTCTTTAAAAGAAACCCGCCTTCTTCTTTCAATCCCAATCCCAACCGTCATACTTAGGGGTATGAGTTCACCATTGTTTAAATCAGCTTTAGCTACCAGGAACAAGCGATTTTCAGGTAATAGCTTGATTTGAACTTGGGTAAAGGAAACCGGTTCACCACCAGATATTTCCATCAGAGTTGGTTCAGAAAGGTTCAGCAGCCGCTTTTTCACCAGTTCCGACTCAAAAGCACGATTAATGCCTACTTCTGATAGAATCACACAAGCTACAGCTTGGGTGGGTTGTTTGAGATTGAGTTTACCACTTAAAACCGAGCCGAAGTCAATGGCTACCGCGTCGGTTTCAAAGGACATTTCCTCTACTGCGAAGTCTTTGCGAATTACTAAGCCACGGCCGTTCATTTTAAAGCTATCAATGCTGCCTTGCAACAGTTTGCTGGAGGGGTAGCAGCGCACAAAGACTTCTACCGACTCGCTTTGGGTAAACAGGTGGCGAATCGTTTGGCTGGCGACTGTGTTGAGCATTCGCTCTCCCCAATCGGTGCTTTTGGGATCTGTTAAACCAGTGAGTCCGCCGAACATTAGGTTTTAGTTTTTAGAAGTTCTTTATATTTTTGTAACAAATTGTGAACAATTATGCAAGCGATCCCCTGATTTAATCTACTAATGACTGAGAACAGGATAACTGATGGTTCTTATTTGGTTAATATCTTCAAGGGCTTGCTGAATAAGTTGTCTGTGAGGGTAGGGGACAGGGAACAGGGAACAGGGAACAGGGAACAGGGAACAGGGAAAAGTTTTAACTGTCTGGATATCCTCAGTTTTCCAAATCCGACAAAGAAAAATGCAATTCATTAAAATGTTTCCTGTACAACACCGCAAGTTTTAACTAAGGTAAGGTTATAAAAAAAATTATGATCAAAAATATAGTTTTGGTTGGTGGTGGTCATAGTCATGCTATTGTCTTAAAACTTTTTGCCATTTATCCACTATTAGGAGTAAACCTAATCTTAATTACCCCAGATAAATATACACCATATTCGGGAATGTTGCCGGGATATATTGCGGGATTTTACAATTATACTCAATGCCTGATGGATTTGGAAAAGTTATGTAGATTTGCTGGCGCACAATTGTATTTTGATCAAGTAATTGGGCTAGATTTAAAAAATAATCAACTGTTTTGTAATCAGCAATCTGTGATAGATTTTGATCTTCTTTCTATTGATATTGGTAGCACTCCTGAAAAACTGTCTGTATCAGGTGCAGTAGAGTATGCAATTGCAGCTAAACCAGTGGCACAATTTTTAGAACATTGGCATAAATTACGGGAAAATGTGGTTATAAATTCGCAAAAAACTCTCAATATTGGTATTGTGGGGGGTGGTGCTGGTGGTGTGGAATTAGCTTTATCAATGCAAGCAGGTTTGCAAAATTTGGGAATAGATAATTTACAGGTACATTTATGGCAAAAAAGTCAGGAAATAATGCCAAATTATCATTTATCTGTGCGGGTAATTATGGAAAAAGTTTTAATTAATCAAGGTGTGAAATTGCATTTGGGAGAAACGGTAAATCAAGTTGCACCAGGGAAGGAAAAGCTAGAGATTAAATGTCAATCTGGGTTAGAATTTGAATGTGATCAAGTTTTTTGGGTGACACAAGCATCAGCAGCAGAGTGGGTAAAGGATTCGGGAATTGGTACAGATGAAAAAGGTTTTATTTTGGTGAATAATAATTTGCAATCTGTTACTCATGCTCATGTTTTTGCAGCGGGTGATATTGCGACCATGATCAATCATCATCTCCCTAAAGCTGGTGTGTTTGCGGTGCGTCAAGGTAAACCTTTATATGAGAATTTAAAAAGGATGATTTTGGGAAAGTCTCTCAAACCCTATCAACCACAAAAAACTTATTTGAGTTTAATTAGTACGGGAGACGGAAAGGCATTAGCTACTAGGGGCAGTTTCACTTTACCCCCTCATCAATTATTATGGTACTGGAAAGACTGGATTGATCGCCGTTTTATGAGACAGTTTTGATAGAGGTGATTACCTCATAGTTAATTTACAGCAGTTCCCGGTATTATGAAGTACAGATATTAATGATAAAACTCTTGTGGTGCGGGCATCTTGCCCGCATAAGTTGTACCTCACTCAAAGCTACTTGCTGTATCTATGGGAAAAAATGGAGTATCCCTTGTTCAGCGTCTAATGTCACCATCATTCCGACAGGTAAAGCAGCATTGGGGCTATCATGACCAAAGGGGAGATCAGAAACTATGGGAATACCCAAATCACCCAAACAATCCCGCAATACTTCCTCTACAGTAAAACTAGGTACATTGGCTGCGGCTTCACACTTTGTAAACCCTCCCAAGGCAATACCGCGAACTTTGGATAAAATACCACTTAATCGCCATTGAGTCAACATTCTATCTATCCTATAGGGTGCTTCTGTTACATCTTCTAAGGCTAAGATTACACCCTCAAGGTCAGGTAAAATCGGTGTTGCTAAAAGATGGGTTGCTACTGTCAAATTACCAGGAAGCAAGATTCCCGTACTTGTACCACCACCCCAACCTTTACCCTTTAAAGGTGCGAAGGGACGACCTTCTACTATGTCCAATAGCCTCTGTATTGACCATTCTGGCTCATTTGCTAGGGTGGTGAGGACAGGACCATGGACACTGACAATTCCCCCGTTGTAGAGACTCCAAAGCAAGGCTGTGATGTCAGAAAAGCCGATTAACCATTTAGGGGGAATGATATTTTCTGGCCAATTCCAATTTTCTAAAATCCGGGTACAGCCAAAACCACCTCTCGCGCAGAGGATACCCCGACATTCTGGATCTTCCCATGCTGTGGCTAGTTGCTGACGACGGTGGATATCTGTACCAGCGAGATAACCATGTTTATCATCTATGTTGGCTGGAATTTCAACGCGATAACCACGCGCTTTCCAAATTTCCACACTTTGATGAAACGCTTCCATTTCTCGTAATGCACCACTAGGACCAATTACGCGCAGCAAATCACCTGGTTTGAGATATGGGGGTAAGATAGGCAGTGACATCGGTAGAAAATGTAAGTAATAGTTATATTTTTGTTATATTTTTGGTAGTTATCGCTGATTTAGCTCTGTTAGGGGACTTTTTTCGGCGATAATTCCAAAGTTAATGATTCCTCTGTGGTATTTGTTTCTGTGATATTAATTGTCTGATTTTTGACTCCAATATTTTCTCGCTGGTTGATTAAATAAATACTGATTAAAGTGAGAAAAACACCTAACCATTGGATAATTGTCAAGACCTCTGAGAGGAAAATATAACCGAATATTAAGGCAAAAATCGGTGTCAAAAAGGTGAGAGAACTTAAACTGGTGAGATTTCCACTGGAAGCAAAATAGAAAAATAAACCATAAGCGATCGCACTACCAAATACAGTAGCATAACTTAATCCTATCCAATCTGATAGTACAAGATTTTGCCATTGTTGGGCTTCTAATACTGAAGACATTCCCCACAAAGGCAAGCCTCCGATAATCATGTGCCATCCTGTAGCCATGACTGGATCTGCATATCGGCACACAAACCGAATCAAAACTGTTCCCACAGCCATTGATAAAGCAGCCAGTAACATTAATAACTCACCACTATTAAATAAATCTTGCCAATTATCTGTGGTAATTGTCACTCCTGAATCAAGAAAATGAAAAATCCATTCTTCTGGTAAACTAATGAGACTAATTCCTGTGATTCCCAAACCTAACCCCAACCATCCCCATAAACCAATATGTTCTTGAAATAACCAGAGTGACAGTAAAGCTACTGCTAGAGGTTGGGAGTCTATCATTACCGAACCTAAACCAGCATTGGTTCTGACTAAACCCTCTGCTAAAAATCCTTGAAATAAAGTACCATCAACTAAAGCAAATATAATAATCCATAACCATGCTAACCAACTTTTAGGTACAGGTTTACCCATGAATGCTGCTACCATGAGAATTAGTACCCCCGCAGGTATTAACCTGACTCCAGCCATAAATAAGGGTGTAGTGTGGGGAATTACACCTTTCATGGACACCATGGCTGTACCCCAAAGGAAAAAAGGAGCGATTAATAGTAGATAAGCTAGGGGATTTTTATATCCGCTGAGTTGCACTTGCATGGGATGATCGTTGTTTTTAGTAAATAGATGAAAATATTACTTTACCTGATTTTGGGGTTTTTTGAATTGCCTCTGCATATAATTCGCGGTTAGATATTCTTATAGAATGGGATTTTTCAAATCATGAACCGCGATGATCCTTGTATCAATTTACTATTAGGAGTATAAGATAAATGATCACAATTAAACCCAGGGTTGAAGATAGTTTTGGAATTACACTAGCACCATTGTCTGTAGAGGAAATCTATAGTAAGGTGGATAATCCTGCTCATGGTGCGGTGGTAATCATGAGTGGTATGGTTCGTAATCAAACTGACGGTAAGTCTGTGGTGGCTTTGGAGTATCAAGCTTATGAACCAATGGCTTTACAGGTATTTTATCAAATTGCTGATCATATTCGCTATCAATGGTCTGATATCGGTCGGGTGGCAATATATCATCGCATTGGCAGATTGTCAATTGGGGAAATTAGTGTAATTGTAGCTATAGGTTGTCCCCACCGTGGACAGGCTTTTGCGGCTTGTGAATATGCTATTGATACGTTAAAACACAATGCACCTATTTGGAAAAAAGAACATTATTACAAGATTGGAGAAGATGGTTCAAGAGTAGTAGATTCATCTTGGATTTCTATAAATACTTGTCAGCATTAAGTAGGAGAGAACAAGTAACTCTTAACAGGGAACAGCACATTGGTAGGTTTTAGGGTTTTCATGTTCATTCACCGCTTAATATTTCTTAACACAAATATCTTGACAAGATTAACATCAAGTGAGATATAATCTCAACAGAGATAATGAAAAAACTCACCTAATAAAAAGCTCAAAAGCTGACTAAATTGGGATTTCGGGGTTATAGCGCAGTTGGTAGCGCACCTCAATGGCATTGAGGGGGTCAGCGGTTCGAATCCGCTTAGCTCCATAAAATAATTTTATTACCTTGGTTTTCCTAGTGTAGTAATGTAAATAACTGCTTCGTCAGCAGGAATACCCAAGACATCGTTAACTTGGTCATCAAAAAAGCCAGCGATACCACTGACACCTAAATTTAAGCGAACTGCGGCCAAATTCAATCTTTGTCCTAAAATACCTGCATCTGTGTGTAAATAACGGTAAACTCGATCACCATACTGAGCGATCGCATTTTTGAGATCGGCAGTATGAAATAATACTGCTCCGGCATCTCTACCTAATTCCTGTCCCAAACAGAGAAAATGTAACTCCCGACGGAAATTTTTAAAGCGAATTTGCCGTAATTCTTGGGCTTTAGGTGCATAATAATAACAACCTGGATCTAAGCCTTGAACTCCAGAAACCACTACAAAAGTTTCTATTAAATTCAAGTCAAAATAATCAGGGTCAGGATCTAAATTTTGGTCAACGTAATTTTGTGGTTGATAAGTGAAATCAAGTAAAGCTTTTAGTTGATCAAAACTTAAATTATCGCCAGTATAGGCACGGGTAGAACGCCGTTTATAGATAGTATTTGCTAATTCTGATAAATTTTCCCCCCAAAAAATTGGCGCAGTCCCAGTAGGGATTTTATCACAGAAAGGAAAATTATATTTATCCTCTAAAGACCTTTCTTCTTTGAGAGTTGGTAACTTTAAATTGCTGCTAGTAGTATCTGTGATTTCAGTCCGTAAATGAAAATATTTTAGTAGTTCACCGTCAGGAATAGATGGATAATTAGTTTCAGTTTTAGAAGGTAAAACAGTGCTGCCTTTAGGTAAATTTTGGCGAATATCTAACAAATCTGCCAAAGCTAAAACAGCGGTTGTTCCTTCCTGTGCGTGATCAATATAAAGTAGATCATTCACCGCTTTATCTACAAAACCGCCTATTAAATAAGAGCGATAATCTACAAGATTACAAGCTAATTCAATATTACCTAAAAGATGCCCAGTATCGAGAAAAATTCGACGGTAAGCCCTATCTTCATAACGCCAAACAGAACGATAAAAAATCGCAGTAGTAATAATAGCTAATTGAGTAGTTTCTAGGGAAGAATGCCAAAAACAAGCCTCTTGTAAATTTTGCCAAACATCACTTTCCCAGAAGTGCATTAAAGAATGAGTTCGACATTGATAATTATAAAGTCCTGGTGGTAACAAAGGTGTACCGCGAGAAACTAAATATACTTCAGCCGGATATAAACCCCCCGCACTGGGAGCAGCACGTAAATATACTGCACTACCCATAGAAGGCATTTTGGCCGTCAGTCCATAACTGTGAAATAATAGGTGAGAGAGCCTGTGCCACCATTGAGCATCTTGATCATGGGCGGATATTTGTGTATTTTCTTGTAAATAAGGTTTCAGGTCAATATCAGCACCGATTTTGTACTCTTTGAAAGGTACTGGTTGTTTAGCCCAGTCTAAATTATAATTTTTAGAAGCTAGAGTTTGGGGATCATACTTAGTCCGTTCGTGATAATGTTCGGCTATGGATTGGTGTATTTCTGGCATAATAAATAATTGTAATTTAATATCTTTGTATTCCTACCATTGACGTTGACATTTATTAGCTCCATGATTTCCCGTAAATCAATTAAAAATTCAAACCTGAAAATTGATTTTTTCTGCTAAAATTTCTAACCACCTGTCCTGGAGAACATTGAGCAAATGATACCTATACGTAAAACTCTCTCAACATCTGATATTCAACTTTCTTACCTAGAATGGAATCAAGGTCAAGAACCATTAATATTGTTACATGGTATGGCTGATCATGCTTTAGTTTGGTCAAGTTTGGGAGACTATTTAAAATCAGATTACCATATAATAGCGCCAGATATGCGTGGTCATGGTGAGAGCAGCAAGCCAGAAAAAGATTACACCTTTAAAAGTGCAATTTCCGATTTGGAGGCATTAATGGATAAAATGGGTTGGTCTGCGGCTCATATTGTCAGCCATTCCTGGACGGGAAAATTAGCCGCCATTTGGGCTAGAGAAAACCCAGCCAGATTAAAAAGTATCACATTAGTAGACCCGATTTTTATCTGGAAAATGCCCAGTTTTCTGAAAATCATATTTCCTCTTTTATACCGTGTTTTACCCTTCCTTAAAAGCATGGGACCCTTTACCAGTTACGAAGCAGCCGAACAAACAATTAAACAACTCAGTCAATATCAAAATTGGAGTTCTTTGCAACAGCAAGTTTTTCAAGCCGCAATTGCACAAAAACCCGACGGTACTTGGGGTAGTAAATTTACTATAGCAGCCCGTGATGGCATTTTTGATGCAGTTATGGAAGTACCAGGTTTTATTCACCCAGTTGACACACCTGCCCTCTTTATACAACCAGAAAAAGGTGTCAACCGCCAAAATTGGCAAATTCAACCTTACAAAACCAACCTCAAAAATTTGCTTATTCGTCAAGTCCCCGGAAATCATTGGCCATTCTTAACTAACCCAACGGAATTTAATCAAACAGTTGCCAGTTTTTTAGCAGCACAAAAATGAGATAATTATAAATAATTCGCAATTACCCATTACCCATTACCAATTACCCATTACCAATTACCCATTACCTATTCCCTATTCCCCATTATGAGTCTTTGCATTAATCCAGTTTGTTCTCAACCTAACCACCCAGATAACGACGAAAACCGCTTTTGTCAAAGTTGTGGTTCTCAATTAGAATTAATCGGACGTTATCGAGTTTTACGTTTATTAAGTGACAAAACTGGATTTGGTCAAATTTACGAAGCTTATCAACAAGATAGGCCAAAAATTCTCAAAGTCCTCAAACAAGAATTAACTAATGATCCTAAAGCGGTTTCACTATTTCAACAAGAATTTAATGTGTTAAAACAATTAAATCATCCTGGTATTCCCGCAGCAGAAGATTACTTTCCCTATCAAACCAGAAATAATCTTATACTGCATTGTCTGATTATGGAAAAAATTGAAGGACCTAATTTAGAACAGTGGTTAAAGCAACAACAAAACCGCCCTATTTCTCAAGTTCAAGCCATAGCCTGGTTAAAACAATTATTAGAAATAATAGCTTTAGTTCATAATCAACAATATCTCCATAGAGATATTAAACCATCAAATATCATGATTCGTCCTGATGGACAATTAGTATTAATTGACTTTGGTACAGCTAGAGAAATTACGAAAACCTATCTAGCTGGTGGGGGAATAACAGCAATTTCATCGTCAGGTTATAGCCCTCTAGAACAAATGCGTGGACAAGCCATACCCCAATCAGATTTTTTTGCATTAGGACGGACATTTGTATTTTTATTAACGGGATATCAACCCGGAGAATTATATGATCCTAACTTGGATATTTTAAAATGGCGACATCATGCAAATCACGTTTCTCCATTATTATTAGATTTGATTGATTGGTTAATGTCCACCCAAGTAAATCAACGCCCTAGCAATACTCAAGAAATTTATAAAAGATTAGCAGAAATTGAATATCAACTCTCACAAAATACATCTGCAACCGTGAATATTAGCGGAACAGAAAAAACAGCCATAGTTAATCAAACAACTACTAATAATGCTGTTATTCCCCCACAAACACAACCGGAAAAATTACCATTGTTGTCCTGGTTTGCAGCTTTAATAGTTTCCTTATTACTACTGTGGTGGGTAGCTTTAGGATTTAGAGATAATAAATTTGTAGCCTTACCTGCTGACTATGGACAAGCACCAGTTAAAAAAGGCAAAGTTGATTATTTTCCCTATGCAGAAGGGAAAGATAGTCAAGGGAGAGTTGCAGAGTTTAATATTGCAGTTTTATCAGTAGAATATAAATGGCAATTAGGCAGCACCTACCAAATTAAATATAATAATCAAACTATAACAATTGATTCCTTAAAATCTAATTTAGAACAAGAAGGAATCCAGAAAATTATGGAAAATCCCAGCGAGATTATTTCCGTGGGAACAGCCTCTTGTGAAGGTAATATTACCACCGAACAAAGTCGCGCTTTAGAACGTTCTCAACAAATTCAATTATTAGTAAAAAAGATATTTAGTAATACACCCAGTGTGAAAGGTTATCGCTTATTAAATTTGGGACAATTTCAGAGAAAAGATTGTCAAGCTAACCAAGACTCAACAGCCTATCAACGCAGTATTATTATTATTGGGGTGAAAAAACAAGCCGCAGATGTAATATTAGATGAAGCTTTAAGAGATAGATTAGAGAAAAAACCATTTGCTGATTTTAAATTAGATGATTATTCTCTAGGTTCACCAGATAAATTTAAAACCATACCCAGTAATTTATAAGCTAGTTTTCCACCATAAAATCCGCCTAATGCACCAGTTCCCAATCTTGCATAAGTGCATTTAACCATATTATGTATAGAAAAATCATCAGTTCAAATTTTACCAGATCAGATTTTACCAGAATTGTAGCTAATTAAACTTAAACATGATTTACTATTGTCTAGAACCTTTGCTAGATATAAGGTGAGGTAAAATTAATGGCTGATATTGTTGATATTGCAGTTAGTAATGATGCGTTTAAAACTTTAGTGGCGGCTGTGTCTGCTGCTGGGTTAGTAGAAACATTAAAAAGTCCCGGTCCATTCACCGTGTTTGCACCAACTGATGATGCTTTTGCTAAATTACCCCCCGGCACAATTACAACTTTACTACAAAACCTGCCCCAGTTAGCACGAATTTTAACCTATCATGTCGTTCCTGGCAAGTTAACAAAGGATGATTTGGCAAAACTGGGTACAGTAACTTCTGTGGAAGGTTCTCCTATTAAAATCAATTGTGATCATGGTTTTGAGGTGAAAAATGCCACAGTTTTAGCCGCCGATATTGTTGCAGATAATGGCGTGATTCATGTTATTGATACCGTGATTTTGATGGGTTAATCCCACCTTTTCATCAGTAAAATATAATAGAGACGTTTTATACCGCGTCTCTATTATGAATAAATTTAATTGTCAAGGCCAATTCTTTAAAAAAAGTAACATAAATGGTGCAATTACTCACTTTTGATATAGTATAATCTTATTAATCTATTATTTACAATAAAACTTAATCATAAGCACCGACAATTATCCCCAAAAATCAATGTTAGAACTCAACACCTTAGCTGAATTTTCCCGCAACAACTGTATAGGCATTTGTGCCTTTCTTGTCCCGGCCAATATCCTAACAACCTTATTAACAATGATCCTCGTCTTCCTAAATCGTCCCCTGGGTCAAGTGTGGATATCTACCGGATTAGCCTGTTTATTTGCCAGTGTCATGGTGCTGCACGTTTATACTTGGTTTATGATTGGTGTAGTCATGACACCAACTTATATCTTATTGTCCCTAGCAGTTACTTGTTTATTGACTAATGTTTTGCTAATTATCTGGCGCAGAAATTCTCTACAATTGTTTTCTCTGAATAAATAACTTCCACAAAAGTCAAAATTTCAGGAATATCAAAAACTGGATATTTGGCTTTTTTTTAATTTTATAAACAATCAGAATAGTAACTAAAAATATCAATTACTATTCTGACTATTTTTGATAGCTATTAGTTAACAGCTATTTTTTGACTGTTACCAATACGTGCCATAATAACGGCCATAACCATAATCACCGTAGTAGTGATAACCGTGAGAATAACAACCACCATAATGACCTCCACCAACAACGGTTTTTACTTCCTCGGTAGCTAGTTCATCAAGAAAACTAGTAGCATCATTAAATAAATCATAACCGACAGGAACTAATGCAGATATTTGGATATTAGCCATGATAATTACTCCTTGATTTGATAAATTGTCTTGACAAAAGACAAATGAGATTAGACTTGCTATGGACTAACCTTATTTCTGATTCTTCCTAAAATAATTGATAAATTCAAGGCCTTAACCTCAATAGATAAGACTTAATTGAACTATTTTTGTCTAGTTATTCATGGTAATTAGCAGTTAAAAACTGTTTGTTAACTGTTTGTTAATTGACAGTTTTTGATACTTACTAGGAACATATTGTAGAGATGTTTCATGCAACATCTCTACAAAAGCTGTCATTTTTCTTGTGGATTAGATATACGGAAAATACCGACTTAATTAAGTTTATTTTGTCTAAAGTACATGAGATAGACAACATATCTAAACCCAATATTCAAATCTCTTTAATTAGTAAATTCTGCCCGTAATTGATTGACAACTCGATCTAATCCCACAGAATGGGCGGCTTTAAATAATAAGCGGTCTCCGGCTTGCATAAATGTTTTTAATCTTGTTACCAAATCAGCATGGGTGCTAAAACATTCACAAAATATATTATCGGCACTATTAGCAATAATTTCCGCATCTTGACCATCAACTAATACTAATAACCCATCAAGATGCAAATTTTTGACCATTTCTCCGACTTTTTGATGTAGTTCTGCGGATCTTTCTCCTAATTCTTTCATTGCCCCTAAAACCGCAATTTTCCGCTTTCCTGGTGTGTCTGCTAACAACTGCAAAGCGGCTAACATGGCTTCTGGGGCGGCATTATAGGTTTCATCTAAAATTACGATATCATGAGGTAAAGTGAAGCGTTGACTTCTACCTGTGGGCATATTTACCATGATACCAGATTGTAATAATTGCCAATCAATTTCTAATACCTGAGCTACGGCTAAAGCTGCTAAAAAATTACTAGCATTATGACGACCAGGTAAAGGCAAAGGTAGACCTATTCCAGCAACTTCTACAGTTTCATTATTAATTAATTTCCCTTGAATATCGCCACCCGAAAAGCCATAACTAATGACTTTCCCCTGCCAAAATTTCGCGGCCATTTCCATTAATAATGGATTATCATAATTAAGAATGGCGGTACTATGATCTGGCATTGTCGCTAATAATTCACATTTAGCTTCAGCAATTGCCGCTTCTGAACCAAGTAATTCAATATGGGCTGTTCCCACATTAGTAATTACCCCAATTGTCGGTTTAGTAATTTCTGTGAGTTCGGCAATTTGTCCCCTGCCCCGCATAGCCATTTCTATGACTGCAAAATCATCTTCTTTCGTCAATTCTAAAAGAGTTTTGGGAACACCTATTTCATTATTAAAATTCCCATAGGTTTTATGGACTTTTCCTTTTGTAGCCAAAACTGCGGAAATTAGTTCTTTAGTGGTGGTTTTACCTACTGAACCCGTGATGCCAATTACAGGAATAGAAAAACTTTCTCGCCACCATTGAGCAATTTGCTGGTATGCTTTTAAAGTATCTTTAACCCGCAAAATGGGAAAGCCTGGATTTTCATAGGCATAATCAACTATAGCCAATATAGCCCCTTTAGCGATCGCTGTGGGGACAAAATCATGTCCGTCAAACTTTTCCCCTCGCAAAGCCAAAAAGACCTCACCCGGTTGCAAAATGCGGGTATCTGTTTGTATCCCAATAGCCAACTGAGCTAAACTAGATACAGATACATTCACAGGTTCAGCTATAAGAACTTCAACCAGTTGAGAGATAGTGGTAGAGACTGACATACTGATAAACGATAAGGTATTTTAAAGGTAATAACCTTATCATTTTTTGTGTCACGTTGTCATTGAAGATTTATTTTTGTAATTACTACTACTTATAGCACAATAGCTTAATCCTTCAGTGATTGCCTCTTCTCCAAATCAAAACCAATACAAAAAAGCGATCATCTGTCGTCTAAGTGGAATTTGAACCAGTAAAAACTCCTTTTAGTGTATGATAAGCTTACAAGAGAATTTTAATTCTCTAATTAAAATAGAGTTACCAAAGCTAGAATTTACTTAATTAGGAGGTTCTATGATGACTTTACAGGAAATTATTAATTCTATTGAAAATTTACCCACAGAAGATCGAGAGTATTTATTTGAGTTTCTGCAAAAACAACGAATTAATCAAAAACGAACTGAAATTTTAACTAATGCGGAGGAACTTAAACAGGCTTTTAAGAATGGTACAGCAAGGAGAGGAACTGTTGATGATTTGATTGCTGATTTACTAGGAGATGATGATGGAAGTTGTCTGGAGTAGTGGATTTAAAAGGTCTTTCAAGAAGATTACAAAGAAAAACCCACAATTAAAAAATCAAATTATTAACGTATTAAGGCTTTTGGCAGATGATCCTTTTACACCATCTTTAAAGTCTCATATTGGTTCTGCTTCTCGTTCAATGATTGTAGTTATCATAATTTAAACCCAAGTTTAGAGATTGAATTTATTGTATCTTAAATTCCCATGTATAACCGTTATTTCTAATCGCTTTTCAAATCACCTAATTTCTCTATAAAATCTGCGTGTTCAACAGACTGTAAACCAGTTTGTAAAACATTCAATACAACTTGCATATTACCTGTTAATAATTCATTTACCGCTAACCATAAACCTGGAAATACCCGACTTTGTAAAACTCCTTCTTCATTAGGTGCTAATTCTAAATATTCACCTTCTTGTAAGGAAAACCAACTTAATTTTTCGTCCAAAACTTGCCAAACAATATATTCTCTCACACCATTGCGACGATAAGCCTGTTTTTTGCCATGGAGGTCAATAGCCACACTACTAGCAGCAATTTCTACAACTAATTCCGGTGGACCCTCAATATAATCATCCTCACTGATGCGAGTTTGACCTCCTGCTTCTGGTATAATAATCAAAACTGCATCAGGTTGAGGTTCATTATCTAAATCTAGCCGGACTGTGGGTTCAACTCCTAAAGCCACACCAGGGGTCATGGCTTCATAATTACCAAGCCATGTTAGGATGCGACCATGAGGTTGTCCATGACTTCTAAAACGCAGAGCAGCAGGCATAATATAAACTATTCCTTCGATTAATTCAGCTTTTTTCGGTTTAGATGCGGCATTATATCGCCGTTCAAATTCATAACGGGTGAGTTTGTCCCCGTTTGTCAAAGGAGGAATTATCGAAGCTGGGAGGCGTATTTTTACCATAATTTTCTGAATGAGTAATGAAGCCCTGAACAAATTATAACAAATTATTCAAATTTTTCATAATTTCTGGACATTTTACTTTCTATAAATTGATAATATGACAACTTTCCTCACAGATTCTCTAGATATAAATAGATTTCATTTTTCTTCAAGATTGAACTTAAAACAAAGAAGTGAATTAGGTCAGTTTCTAACTCCTGCACCGATTGCGAGATTTATGGCAGGACAATTTAACAATTTATCTGGTCATATTAGTTTACTAGATCCTGGTGCGGGTGTTGGGTCTTTAACTGCTGCTTTTGTAGAGCGATTATTAATAAATGCTGATCAAATTGAGAGTTGTTTAATTACAACCTATGAAGTAGAAGAAACCTTTTTACCCTGTTTAGAACAATGTCTTATAGAATGTTGTAATGCTTTACAAAACAAGGGAATAAAAGCAGATTATTCTTTGCAAAATCAAAGTTTTATCGAGAGTATTGGTAAAACCAGTTTACCGCTTTTTACTAAAAATTACCACAATTTTACCCATGCAATTCTAAATCCACCTTATAAGAAAATAAGTAGTAAATCAACTGAGAAAAAAATACTATCAAAGCTGGGAATTGAAACGGTAAATTTATATAGTGCATTTGTTTGGCTATCCATATTACAGCTTTCTCAAAATGGTGAAATAGTTGCAATTACTCCCAGAAGCTTTTGCAATGGTAGTTATTTCCGGCCTTTTCGCAAAGCTTTTCTAGAAAAAATGGCATTTGAAAATATTCATATATTTGCAAGTCGCTCCTTAGCTTTTGCACAAGATAATGTTTTACAAGAAAATATTATTTTTCATGCTGCTAAAACAGAAGTTAAACCTAAATGTATAGAAATAAGTATTAATTCAGAACAGGAATTAGATAATTTTTCAGAAATCAGACTTGTTCCATATAACCAAGTTATTGAAACAAATGATCCTGAGATGTTTATTCATATTCTTACCAACTCTCTGGAAGATGCTGTAAAAGTGCAAATAGATAAATTTTCATCTACATTAGATGAACTTGGTTTAGAAATTTCAACTGGTCAAGTTGTAGATTTTCGTCTTAAATCATCTTTAAGAAATTCCTTAGATGATCAAAACGTTCCCTTAATTTACCCAGAATCTATAAAACCAGGAAAAATTTTATTTCCTCCCACAAAACCGAAAAAATCAATTGCTATTGAAAATAATCAACAAACACAAAAATGGTTAATTAAACCAGGATGGTATGTTTTAATCAAGCGATTTTCTGCTAAGGAAGAAAAACGTCGTATTGTTGCTGCTGTCTGTTCTCCTATAAATTCACCCGCGCTGGGTATAGAAAATCATCTTAACTATTATCATGCTAAGGGAAAGGGAATGAATCCTGACCTAGCAAGAGGTTTAACAGCATTTCTCAATTCAACTTTATTTGATAACTATTTTCGGCTGTTTAGTGGTAATACACAAGTCAATGCAACAGATTTGCGTAAAATTAGATATCCCTCTCAAGAGGATTTGATGCAACTGGGAAGCCAAATTGATGAATTTGTATTTGACCAGGAAAAACTTGATACACTTGTTCACAAAACTCTGTCAATTATGAGTGAAGCAATAAACGCAATTCAAGCTAGTAAACGTATTCAAGAAGCACTAACTATTCTGAAAGAAATTTCTGCACCAAAAGAACAGCAGAATGAAAGATCCGCACTGTGCTTACTTGCATTAGCAGATATTCGACCGGAAACTTTTTGGAATCAAGCAACAACTCCCAAACGCAGAATTACTGAAATGATGGATTGGTTTCGTGATTATTATGGAAAACAATACGCACCAAATACACGAGAAACTGTGAGAAGACAAACAATGCACCAGTTTGTACAAATGGGTTTAGTTATGGAAAATCCAGATCAACCAAAGCGACCAATTAATAGCCCTAAATGGTGTTATCAACTTCAACAAGAAGCACTTTTGTTGATACAATCATACAACTCTGACCAGTGGGAAGAATCTCGTCGTAATTATGCTATTTCTGTCAAGAATTTATTACAGGATAGAACTCGAAATATCCCCACAATTCCCGTTAGTTTACCCAATGGACAAGCAATTTATCTATCAGCAGGTGGACAAAATAATTTAATCAAAGACATTTTAGAAAATTTTTGTCCCAGATTTACACCAGGAGGTTTGGTTCTTTATCTAGGTGATGCTGGGGATAAATTTATTATTAATGAAAGTCAAAATCTTAGAGAAATGGGAGTAGAGTTAGATCCTCATGGTAAAATGCCAGATGTTGTCGTTTATTATCAAAAACAAAACTGGCTAATCTTAATAGAAGCTGTAACCAGTCATGGTCCTGTTAACTTAAAACGACACAATGAACTAAAACAACTGTTTAAATTTAGTAGCAAGGGGTTAGTTTTTATGACTGCTTTTCCTACTCGCAAAGAAATGACTCGGTATCTAGCTGAAATTGCTTGGGAGACAGAAGTTTGGGTAGCAGACCAACCAGATCATTTAATTCATTTTAACGGGGAGAGATTTCTTGGACCATACGAAAACCGCTAAAATAGTTTGGGAAATTTTGATACGAATAAAAAAATTAAATAACATTGGGTTGGGTATGGGATAAAGGGTAACAAGTAACAATGCAG
>NZ_KE384602.1:774-11908 GCF_000426905.1 Dolichospermum circinale AWQC131C | reverse complement strand
TTACCCATTACCCATTACCCATTACCCATTACCCATTACCCATTACCCATTACCCATTACCCAATTACCCATTAAAATCTAAGCAGCGAAATTTGCAGCGACAAAATCCCAGTTCACCAAGTTATCTAAGAAATTCTTGATGAATGCAGGACGAGCATTTTTAAAGTCAATGTAGTATGCGTGTTCCCAAACGTCAATGGTCAACAGTGCTTTTTTACCATGAGCTAGGGGATTTTCTGCGTTTGGTGTTTTCATGACTTTGAGAGTGCCATGATCATCAACCAACCAAGCCCAACCACTACCGAATTGAGTAGCAGCAGCGGTAGAAAATTCTTCTTTGAATTTGTCAAAGCTACCAAAATCCTGAGCGATTTTAGCAGCTAAAGCACCTGTAGGAGCGCCACCACCAGCCGGTTTTAAGCAATTCCAGAAAAAAGAGTGATTCCAAACTTGAGCCGCATTGTTGAAGATTCCAGCCTTAGCAGAGTCACCAAAAGCGATTTTAATTACTTCTTCCAAAGACTTGTGAGCTAACTCTGTACCATCAACCAGCTTGTTCAAATTATCTACATAAGCTTTATGATGTTTACCATAATGATACTCAAAGGTTTCAGCTTTCATGCCGTAAGACTCTAAAGCGTCAGAAGCAAAAGGTAAGGGGGGTTGTGTAAATGCCATGTTGTGAAATCCTCTCTTTACTGTTGTCTTGTTAAAAGCTATGAAAGAAGCTTCGGAAATTACGGATTTTGTATGGTCTTGTTTTATATCCTGAATGTCGGCACATAAAACTTAACATTGTTATTCTACTACTAAAGTGAAAATTCCTACCAATGAGTTAGGATGTGATTTTGAGATTAGAAAAATAGACTCTTATTCGACACCCAGGACAAATTCCCATCCACCTGTTCTGGTACAGGTCACTCATACCCACTATTTGAGTAAGATTTTATATTATTTTTTACTTTTATCTTCTCGACCATTGTAGCCAACCTTTATACAAGTTGCTGTATCTAAGAAACATCAACATCAGAAACATCTTCTGCGTGATTAACTTTCTAAAATATTAGAATCTGTTGCTAAAGTTCCCGCTCCCTTTTGCATCAATTCAATATCTGTTAAAGTCCAAGAACGCGCACTTTGACAGTGATGAGCTACTAATAGTCCCCATAATCCCCTTGGTATTAAAATTGGGACTACTAAATTGGCACGTACCTGCATACCGCGCAGAAATTCCCGGTGACAATCCTCGATTGCTTCTAATTCTATATCAGCGATCGCTCTGACTCGTTTTTCCAAGTACATCATTGCATACTCATGATTAAAACAATCACTAGGACCTGTAGAACCGAGAATCGAATATTTATCAGCACTTAACGACTCAAATGTTACCTGTCCTTGCCATTGTCCATAAAAATAATACAATACTACCCGATCAACCTTTAAAGATTCTCGCAATTGATTTGTCGTTTGTCTGATCAATTCGTCTCGTTGCATTCTGATAATAAGACGATTGAGCAATTCTTTTAAACCCTGATCCATGTGCTGGTTTAAATGATGATCAAATTCTGGTAAAGAAGGAAGTTCCACAGATTTTAAATGATGACTAACTAAACAATTTCGGTTTTTTATAGTAACTTATCAGATGTTTTACAGAAAATTCAGTTGATTTTCTATAAAAATCATGTAGTTTAATATTAAAGTTGAGATTCTTATTTAATCTAAACTACACCTATTTTAGATTCTGATTCCCGCAGCAGTGGGTAAATCAACTTTTAACCGTTTAAACATTGCTTCTCGTCCCTGCATCGCTAAGGTATCATCTAAAGTTGAAAGTTTGATTTCTTGCTGATATTTTAATCTTAACGCGGTTTGAATTAACCAATCAGCAACAAAGGGATTTTTAGGTAATAATGGACCATGGGAGTAGGTAGCGATCGCATTTTGATAAAACGCTCCTTCTGTTCCATCTTCTCCATTATTACCCAAGCCATACACTACCTGCCCCAAAGCTTCCACTTTTCCTAATTTAGTTCGGCCACCGTGATTTTCAAACCCGACTAAATAAGGTTTTATCCCTGTCATTGCTTGCAATTCTGCTGCTAACCGAGAAGCTGTAACTTCTATGACCAAATTACCAATACATCTTTTAGTATTTTCACCAGGATGAATAGAAACTAAATCCAATATTCCTAAACCCTCAATTCTTTTCCCAAAAGCTGGTTCATAATAATTTCCCAGTAGTTGAGGAGAACCACAGGTAAAAACTCCCGGTGTACCATTTTCTATTTTATGACGCATGGCATCGGCTTTTGCACCCTGTAAATCCCGCATCACAATTTCTTGTTGACGGTCCTGGGCCCCACCACCGACAATTACGTCTACTGATTTAATATCTTCTGCGGTGGAATTTTGATCCAAGGGTAATACAGTCACATTATACCCCCGCCACTGGGCGCGACGTTCTATGGTGATCACATTTCCCCGATCACCATAGGTACTCATTAATTTGGGGTAGAGCCAACCAATCATAATTTCCATGGGTGCATAACTCATAAAACCTCTAATATAGCGTTAGCAGGGAATAGGCAGGACTAGGCAAATTTTAAGAAATATTTCATGATTGTTACAATACATTAATAACTTTCAAGTTTAGTAAATATACAATCCAGAGGGAAAAACTGATGCTAGATTAAGAGCATGGTACAAAAAGGTTAAAAGTTAAACCTGAAATCAAAATTTTTCCATTAGAGTTTGTGCCTCCTGCTCTAGTGTCTTGGCAATCAATTCTAGGTTTTTGCTTCCTGTCAAAGTGTTTTCGCCTGAATCTCACCAAATTGTTATTGGAGGTGTTGAAACTCACGTTATTAAAGTGTCCGTAAAGATGAGAAATTGAGGAAGCGTGTTTTAGATTTGATTTAATTGATTGTCTGTCCGGTTCACCTCTCTATTTTTTTTATTGAATTACAACCTAATCGAGAAACCGCTGTAAGCTACTGATAGTTCTTCGTAGCTTGGGGCGGTTTCTGCTATATATAACCAATTTTTGGCTGGCTGTCTCCAAAAAAACAAGTTTTTCCATGAACTAAAAACTTATATTCTGGGTCAATATAGATATCAGCTATTTACATATCTCCACTACGGCTTATATTTATGTCTTTACAATCACTGCGTTTGTTATTCTTGAGTAGTCTTGGCTGTTCTTTATTTTTTGGGAATGCTGTGACTGTTGCTCAAGTTGTTGTACCTACAGTTCCATCAGGTTCAACTACAGTTCCATCAGGTTCAACTACAGTTCCATCGGGTTCAACTACAACTACTATACCAAATTCTACCACAGTTAACAGTAGTACAAGATTTAGTTGTCAATCCTACAATGGACAGTTTATAGTCATGTATCAGCCCCAAAGTCAACCAGGACAATATTTTGCTTGGGCTGCACCTCAAAATTTAGGTGGGGGTTGGGATACCCAAAAACGTTGTCAAGCGATCGCGGGGCGTTTAGAATTATATCGTGCCGATGGTTTACAAGAACTACAAATAGCTGTAGAAAACAACGAGAACATTATTTGTGTCACCACTGAAGCCCAACCCAATTGTCGAATTGTCTTAACAGTACCCCGTGGTAAAGATCCCTATGCAGTCCGTAATAGTGTATTTCAAAATCTCACTACTGCTGATAGTGGACAACAAACTATTGCTGTTGATACCTATACCGACCGTCAAGGGGGTAATAGAGATAGTTTATACAACATAGGACAAACACTTATAGGTGGTAATAATCAGCTTAGTTCTTCTAGAAGTGGGATTAATTTGAAACCATATCTTGATCCTCAAGATGGTGGTACTGCCAAAAAATTGAGAAATGGAGTAGGAATTAGACAAAATACACAACAAAAAGACACAATTCGTCTAAATCCTGGCAGATTTCGTTAAATTTGGTCATCTATTTCAGGCTGGTAACTCGTAATTACGATTTACCAGCCTGATTTTTTGTGATCTACAACGAGCAATTTAGTAGGGGATGATGCGATAGTTAAGGTTAGCAAAGATTTACAGAGTAAAAGTAACTTTAGTATGACAAATTTATCAATTCATGGTATTTTGGTACAATAATATCCAAAAAATATCCAAAATATGTAAGTATGAACAGCCTGACTATCTAAATTTAACCTCTGCCAATGAAAAATTTACTGATAATATCTATACACTAACTCGAAAAAAGAGTAAAGGAATAGTAGATTATCTAGTCTTAACCAAAAGACAACCTGTTTAAAACCTAGTCCTATTATATTTGCAAAAGCAGTTAAAAACGGTGACAAATCTGATCACAAGCCATAAGAATCAAGTATTACAATGGGGCGATCACATTCTCCAGCCCGGAGAAGTTCTATCATTAATATCGGAATACCAGCTTATTCCTGTATTAATCAAGGAAATTATCATTGATCAAGCGATCGCTGCTGCCGAAATTGTTTATACTCCAGAAGAAGAAAAACAGGTCTGTGAACAAATAGCCCAACAGTATCAGGGAATAGATCAACAAGGAGAAAAATTCCAGCAGTTGAAGATCATGGCCATGCGACAATTAAAACTAGAAAAGTTTAAAGAGGCCACTTGGGGTGGGGATTTAAACTCTTACTTCTTTCAACGTAAAGCCCAATTGGATAGGGTAATTTATTCCCTAATTACGACCTCGGAAATCGGAATTGCCCAAGAAATCTACTTCCGCATTAAAGAGGGTGAACAGTCTTTTGCTGAGTTAGCACGGGAATATGCCCAAGGTCCAGAAGCTCAAACTGATGGCTTAGTCGGTCCAATAGATTTACAATCTCTGCATCCAACATTGGTGAATATTCTTTCAAGAAGTCAGCCACAGCAGTTATCACCACCAACTCAAATTAATAATGTACTGGTAATTGTCCGCTTGGAAAAATTACTGCCAGCCCAACTGGATCGTTCAATGCGGCAACGGTTGCTGAATGAAAAATTTAATCAATGGTTACAAGCACAAATGACAGAACAAAAATGGGAAATTAAAACATCATAAATTGCCTACTCCTTTTGCCAATATAAATTAACATAATTAACCTCAAGAAACATGACTTATACTAAGAGTACCTTTGAAGAATTTATTGCCACGATTCCAGGGTTTGACCAATTATCAAATGAGGAAATTAGCAAACTCTCATCACCACAAATTTTACAGCCTTTACGTTACCGTATGGGGCAGAAAATTGTTGGCAAAGAACAATTACCTCAAAAAGTATCAATTCTTTATCAGGGGCGGGTCAGACTACTAGGATACCCCGAAAACCAATCACCAATTACTTTAAAAATAGTAGAACCAGGAGCGGTAATTGGGGAAAATTCTTGGTTACGTCAAATTCCTTGCGAAACAGCGATCGCCTATGAAGAGGTGATATGTTTAACCTGGAATGCCGCAGATTATTTACAATTCCTATCTGGAAATTTAGCATTTGCTCAAGCTCGTCAACAAATAACTAATTTGGCAGAAGTATTTGATATCTTGAGTTTACAGATAGCACAACAACCTTTAGCTAATCATAACCTTAAAGACCTGACTCAACAGGTCTTATTAGGGTCAAAAATTCATTATTTACGACCAGGAAAAACACCTTTACGAGAATTAGAAAGTAGTCGGATTTGGTTTGTAAGTAGTAGTTGTAATCTGAGCAATTTAAACCCTGGTGATCGTTTAGAAGATGAAGTAATTGAAGTTAAAGATAAACTGCCTATCCGCTTGTTGGGTATCAGTCAGAGTGATTTATCATTAATTGATAGTCCACCTCTAAAAACAGAGAAATTAGAAAATCTATTAGATGGTACTGTCACCATAGAAGAAGTTCCCTACGCAACAGAATCGGAATTTATTGGGACAAGTACATCAAAGGATTTACCAAACAATCAAAAATATCCCTTTTTTAAAGGACAGGGAGAACTAGAATCTAGTTTGGCCTGTTTTCAAATGCTATCCAAGCATTTAGAAATTCCCTTTCGGAAAGAAGTAGTCCGCCGCATTTTAAATGACCAAATCAAGCGTCAAGGCAGTGTATCGTTTCAACTTTGTGCTTATTTATCAGAATTAATTGGACTCAAATCCCAGCTAGTTGATGTTCCGGCTGTTTCCATTAACCGCATTCCTACCCCAGCATTAATTCACTATCGTGATAGTTTTGCAGTTCTTTATGCCGTAAATGGAAAAAAAGCCGTTTTGGGTGTACCATCTCAAGGTATTATCAACACCAACCTTGATAAATTGCTAGAAGAATTAGAAACAGATGAAACCAACTTACAACCACAAGTTAGGGTTTTATTGCTGAGTGCGACTAAGGAAACGCCTAAAGAACGCTTTGGTTTAGGATGGTTTGTTCCTTACTTATCCCGTTACCGGCGGGTGTTGATAGAAGTATTTATTGCTTCCTTCTTCGTCCAATTAGCCGCCCTAGCTAATCCTCTAGTTATTCAGCTAATTATTGATAAAGTTATCGTTCAAAATAGTATTAATACCCTAAATGTTTTAGGAGTATTACTATTAGCAGTGGGTGTATTTGAAGCGGTATTAACTACATTGCGGACTTACTTATTTGTAGATACCACCAACCGCATTGATATGAGTTTGGGGTCACAAATTATTGACCACCTACTGCGCTTACCACTGCGGTATTTTGATAAAAGGCCAGTGGGTGAATTATCCACCAGAATTAATGAACTAGAAAATATTCGTCAGTTCCTCACGGGTACGGCCTTAACAGTAGTGTTAGATGCCTTATTTTCCGTAGTTTATATAGTGGTCATGCTGTTTTACAGTTGGCAGCTAACCCTGGTAGGCTTAGGAACAATCCCTCTATTTGTGTTAGTGACATTAATTGCTGCCCCAACAGTGAGTAGACAATTAAGAAGTAAAGCAGAACGTAACGCCGAAACTCAATCTTATTTAGTGGAGGTGATGTCAGGTATTCAAACAGTCAAAGCCCAAAATATTGAATTGCGATCGCGTTTTTCTTGGCAAAAAAAATATGCTAAATTTGTGGCCGCAGGTTTTAAAACCGTTATTACTTCCACATTAGCTAACTCCACAAGTCAGTTTTTAAGCAAACTCAGCAGCTTATTAGTTTTATGGGTGGGAGCTTATTTAGTTTTAAAACAAGAACTAACATTAGGAGAATTAATTGCCTTTCGGATTATTTCTAGTTACGTTACCACTCCCATATTAAGGCTGGCACAAATCTGGCAAAACTTCCAAGAAACTGGGTTATCTTTAGAACGACTAAGCGATATTGTTGACAGTCCCCAAGAAGCAGAAATAGATAAGAATAACATTCCCCTGCCACCGATTATTGGTGCAGTCAAATATGAAAACGTTTCCTTCCGATTTGCTGCCTCAGGACCCCTACAATTGAGTAATGTTAATGTCGAGTTTCCCGCAGGTCAATTTGTCGGTATTGTCGGACAAAGTGGTTCGGGTAAAAGTACAATGATGAAATTACTGCTCAGACTTTATGAAACAGAATCTGGCAGAATTTTAGTTGATGGTTATGACATTGCCAAAGTCGAACTTTATTCTCTGCGACGACAAATTGGTGTAGTTCCTCAAGATACCCTTTTATTTGATGGTACAGTACAGGAAAATATTGCCTTAACCAATCCTGAAGCCACAACAGAGGAGATTATTGAAGCTGCTCAAATTGCCGTAGCTCATGAGTTTATCATGAGTTTACCCCAAGGTTATAATACGCGAGTTGGAGAAAGAGGATCAGCCCTTTCTGGTGGACAAAGACAAAGAATTGCGATCGCACGTTCTGTGTTACAAAGACCTAAATTACTAGTTCTAGATGAAGCCACCAGCGCCCTAGATTATCCCACCGAAAAACAAATTTGTCTGAACTTAGCTCGCGCTTTTAAAGGTAGTACCGTTTTCTTCATTACCCACCGTTTAAATACTGTGAGTAATGCCGATACTATCGTCGTCATGGATAATAGTAGAATGATAGAACAAGGTAGTCATCAAGAACTTATGGCTGCTAAAGGTCATTATTTCTATCTTTATCAACAACAGGAAGTAAATTTGTAGTCAATTATTTCTAGGGGTTTAGCAATGCTAAACCCTGCCAATTGTTGAAATAAAATACAACTGATAACAGAGCCAAGATCAAATTACACCCCAGTAAATATTCAATCTAAAATCCCAAATCCCAAATTATTATGACTCAAGTTAATGGTAATCTTAGCAACGGAAATGGCAACGGAAATGGTAATGGTAATGGATCATATAAAGATTCAAAAGTATTAACATCTCCCAAACCCAAACCCAATTCCCAACAGCCCAAAATTGACTTTAATTTTGATAATTTCGAGCAATCTGTAGTTTTACGACAATCTCCAATCTGGTCACGAACCATCATGATCACCCTCATGGGATTGGCTTGTTTTGGAATTACTTGGGCTTGTTTAGCGAAAATTGAACAAACAATTCCTGCAACAGGTCAATTAAAACCAGAAGGAACAGTCAAAGAGGTACAAGCTCCCGTTAATGGAGTGGTTAAATCAATTTATGTCAAAGATGGAGACGAAGTAAAACCAGGACAATTGTTATTAAAATTTGAGTCTATTGCTACCCTAGCAGAATTAAATGCCTTGAATAAAATTCGCATAGCTTTAATTCAAGAAAACAATATCTATCGTCGCTTAATGGGAGCAAGCAGAGGTAAAGAATCTGAAATAGAATTTTTACGCAGTAAAATACCAGGAGAAGCAGCTTTTCTGCTCAAAAGTCGTGCTTCTTTAGTAGCAGCAAATGAACTATTACGATCTCAATTGAGAAATTCACCAGGAACAGCAGGAATAGGAATTGATGAAGAACAACTACTAGCAATTTCTAAAATAGAATTAACGTCCCGTTCCAAAGCCGCAGATTTAGAAGTCGAAAAAATCAGAAAACAACTTTCTCAAACTAAATTTAAACTCCAAGATACTCGCAGTAGTCTAGCAATTCAAAGCGGTATTTTAGCCAAAATTAAAGTCTTAGCGGAAGAAGGAGGTATTTCCCAACTTCAATATTTGAATCAGCAACAACAGGTACAAAATCTTGCAACGGAAATATCACAATTGCAAGAAGAAGTAAAACGTCTAGAATTTGATATTGATAAAGGAAAAGAGCAATTAACTAATACAGTTGCTAGTTCCGGTAAAGAGATTTTGGAAAGAATAGGTGCTAACAAACAACGCATTGCTGAAATTGATAGTCAGTTCACGAAGGTCATTTTAGAGAATGAACAGCGTTTGGCAGATATTAATAGCAAAATATCCCAAACACAATTAAACTTTAAATATCAAGAACTTCGCGCTCCAGTAGGAGGAATAGTTTTTGATCTCCAACCTAAAAATGTTGGTTTTGTTGCTAATTCCACACAAAAATTACTACAAATTGTCCCCAAAGAAAACCTATCAGCAGAAATTTTCATTACCAATAGAGATATTGGTTTTGTTAAAAAAGGTATGAATGTAGATGTAAGAATTGACTCCTTTCCCTTTAGTGAATTTGGTGATATTAAAGGTCAAGTAACTAAGATTGGTTCAGATGCTTTACCTCCAGACCAAAATTATCAATTTTATAGATTTCCGGCCACAGTTAAGTTAGATAGACAACATTTAAATCTCACGAATCAAGATAGAAAGATATCTTTACAGTCAGGAATGTCCATTACTGCTAATATTAAAGTTCGTGAAGAACGGACGGTAATGAGTTTGTTTACAGAGATGTTTACCAAGCAAATTGAAAGTTTAAATGAGGTGCGTTAGGAATGAAAATAATATCCCTGACTTCTGAGATTATCTTGACAAGATAAAAAAGAAGTCGGGGATTTAGGATTTGTGGTATTTATTGAAAAATTATCATCTTTTGTTTGTAGTCAGGGCTTTAGCCCTGATCTGAAATTTATGGTATTTACCCTGCTATGATTTTAATTTCCTCTGGTGTTAATTCATAAAGTTGATAAACTAGTTGATCTATTTCTGTTTCTAATGTGGTTGTATCTGCTTTTGGATCTAATTTTTTAGCGGTGAGAATTTGATCAACTATTTTAATAAAAGGAACTTGATCTTTTCTTGAAAGTGGATAAAAGGGTAACATTCCTAAATGAAATGCTTTTACCTCTGCGAAGGCTTCTCCCCTTTCTGGATTGATACTAGTGTAAACAAAATCAACTAATTTTGAGTTTAAGATACTTAGCAGATATTTAAGATCAAAAATATCAAACTTTTCATCTTTTTTGAGAATAATATGAACGTTATTCCGTATGATAAATCCAGAGGAAATCAAAGTTCCAATTATTTGATCACTAGTTTGTCTGAAAATTAGTTTTTCTTTGGCTTGAAATATTGATTCTTCTCTGGGTGCTGCGAGCCATTGACCATAGCTTATCCAGAAATTTTCATTCCATAAAATCACATATTTATGAAAATAACGTCCACCTATTAATGGTTGAAATTTATCATTTAATTTAGTTTCAGCAGTATAAGGTTTTTCATCTAATATTTTTTTCGTCTGTGGTGGATAACCTTTACCAACTTCGTAAGGTTTAACACCATTTTTTATTTCAAAGTAATCTTTTACTAAGAAAGAGCATGATTGAATTTTATCTAATAACAATATTTGCTTTTCATCAAGTGAAAAATTAAAAAATCGCTGTTTTAATAAAGTATTTTTTGATAGAGTATTGACACGCTCAATTATATTTCTATTTCTCAGTTTTATGTTCACATTATATTCTGCTAATTTATTTTTTTGGATAAAAATAATATCACAGTCTACCGTCGCTTCATCAAAGATTTTTGTTTTAAATTCATCTATACCCAAAAAATAAAACTCACTAATTAAACTTTGTCTAAACTGCTGTGCTACATCAATTAATTTCCAAGTATTAGGTACTATACAACATAGGTATCCATGAGTTTTTAAAATATCTTTTAAACCTAATAAGCAGAATGTAAAATAGCTGTCTTTTAGGGTATTATTTATACCTAGATAATTATATTTATTAATCAATAAGACTAATTCTGATTTGGAAGGAAATAACCCATAAGGAGGATTTCCAATAACCACATCAAAACCAAC